>NZ_JBFUBK010000070.1:0-32543 GCF_056405815.1 Pseudomonas sp. P1_F1_2
CCCTGTAGGAGTGAGCCTGCTCGCAATGGCGGTGTGTCTGGCACACCGCGTCGAACCCATCGCGAGCAGGCTCACTCCTACAAAGGCCAGGCGTTTCATTTCATTTCACTTCCGGCGGCGTAGTAAAGGTGTGATACGGCGCCGGTGACGGAATGCTCCACTCCAGGCCTTCGGCCCCATCCCATGGTTTGGCCGGTGCAGGCGGGCCACCACGAATGGTCTTGATCACGATGAACAGGAAGAAGAGCTGCGTTGCGCCGAACATGAACGCGCCAATTGAGGAGACCATGTTGAAGTCGGCGAATTGCAGGTTGTAGTCCGGAATCCGTCGCGGCATGCCGGCCAGGCCCACGAAGTGCATCGGGAAGAACGCCATGTTCATGCCGATGAACGAGAGCCAGAAATGCAGCTTGCCCAGGGTTTCGTCGTACATGTGGCCGGTCCATTTCGGCATCCAGTAATAGGCCGAGGCGAAGATCCCGAAAATCGCCCCCGGCACCAGCACATAGTGGAAGTGCGCGACGACGAAGTAGGTGTCCTGGTACTGGAAGTCCGCTGGGGCGATGGCCAGCATCAACCCGGAGAAACCGCCGATGGAGAACAGGATCACGAACGCCACGGCAAACAGCATCGGCGTCTCGAAGGTCAGTGAGCCTTGCCACATGGTGCTGGCCCAGTTGAACACCTTCACCCCGGTCGGCACCGCGATCAACAGCGTCGCGTACATGAAGAACAACTCGCCCACCAAAGGAATGCCGACCACAAACATGTGGTGCGCCCAGACGATGAACGACAGGAACGCGATACTCGCCGTGGCGTAGACCATCGAGGTGTAGCCGAACAGCGGTTTGCGCGAGAAGGTCGGGATGATCGAGCTGACGGCACCGAAGGCCGGCAGGATCATGATGTACACCTCGGGGTGACCGAAGAACCAGAACACGTGCTGGAACAGAACCGGATCACCGCCACCGGCGGCACTGAAGAAGCTGGTGCCGAAGTGGATGTCCATCAGCATCATCGTCACGCATCCGGCCAGTACTGGCATCACCGCGATCAGCAGGAATGCGGTGATCAGCCAGGTCCAGACGAACAGCGGCATTTTCATCAACGTCATGCCGGGGGCGCGCAGGTTGAGGATGGTCGCGATCACGTTGATCGCGCCCATGATCGAACTGATCCCCATCAAGTGGATGGCGAAGATAAAGAACGTCACGCTTTCCGGTGCGTAGGTGGTCGACAGCGGGGCGTAGAACGTCCAGCCGAAGTTCGGACCGCCACCGGGGGTGAACAGGGTCGACACCAGCAGCAGGAACGCGGCCGGCAGCAGCCAGAAGCTGAAGTTGTTCATCCGTGGCAGCGCCATGTCCGGTGCGCCGATCATCAACGGGATCATCCAGTTGGCGAGGCCGACGAAGGCCGGCATCACCGCACCGAAGACCATGACCAGGCCATGCATGGTGGTCATCTGGTTGAAGAATTCCGGCTGGACGATTTGCAGCCCCGGCTGGAACAGCTCGGCGCGAATCACCATCGCGAACGAGCCGCCGAGCAGGAACATGGAAAACGCAAACCACAGGTACAGCGTGCCGATATCCTTGTGGTTGGTGGTCAGCACCCAACGCATCAGGCCTTTGGCGGGGCCGTGGACGTGGGTGTGGTCGGTGGCGGTATGAACATGTTCATCGACTACAGCAGTCATGTCCTGTCTCCTGCAAACAGATGGGCTGGGCAGGTCGGGGCGCGTAGCCCCAACCCGTTCCTTAAGTACGCAATAGACCGGGTCATTTGCTTTCCGCCTGTTTCAGCTCCAACACTTCTTTAGGAGTGACCATGTCGCCCTTGTTGTTGCCCCAGGCGTTACGTTCGTAGGTCACGACCGCCGCGATATCGACTTCCGAGAGCTGCTTGCCGAACGCCGCCATGGCGGTGCCGGGTTTGCCGTGGAAGACAATGCTCAGGTGACCTTCTTTCGGTCCGGTGGCGATTTTCGAGCCCTTGAGTGCCGGGAACATCGGCGGCAGCCCTTGACCTTCGGCCTGGTGACAGGCCACGCAGGTGGTGTGGTAGATCTTGTCACCACGTTCCTTGAGCTCGTCGAGGGTCCACTCTTTGCTGGTCAGTTCTTTGAGTTGCAGGGCTTCAGCCTTGCGGTCGGCGAGCCATTTTTCGTAATCGGCCTTTTCCTTGACCTCGACCACAATCGGCATGAAGCCGTGGTCCTTGCCGCACAACTCGGCGCATTGGCCACGGTAGATGCCGGGCTTGTCGACGCGGGTCCAGGCCTCATTGACGAACCCCGGGATCGCATCGCGCTTGACCGCGAAGGCCGGGACCCACCAGGAATGGATGACGTCGGCGGAGGTCACCAAAAAGCGCACCTTCGCACCAATCGGCAACACCAGCGGCTTGTCGACCTCGAGCAGGTAATGCTCGCCCTTGGTTTCCTTGTTGTGGATCTGGTCGGCGGGAGTGTTCAGGTTGCTGAAGAACTCAACGTCCTGGCCCAGGTATTTGTAGTGCCACTTCCACTGATAGCCCGTGACCTGGATGTCGATATCCGGCTCACTGGCGTCGTACATCTTGATCAGGGTTGCCGTCGCGGGAACCGCCATGGCCACCAGAATGATGAAGGGCACGATGGTCCAAAGGATTTCGACGGTGGTGCTTTCATGAAATTTTGCGGCCACCTGCCCGGTCGAGCGGCGGTGGAGAATCATCGACCAGAACATGGCGCCAAAGACGATGATGCCGATCACTACACAGATCCAGAAAATGGTCATGTGCAGGTCAAATACTGCGTGACTGATTTCAGTCGCTCCTGGCGCCATATTCACAGTCCAGGCTGCTTGCGCCTGACCGAAAATCGACCACAACAGGAGGCCCATCCAGACGTGTGGATGTCGCATCATTGCGGGTTCCCCTTATCGTTCTTGTTATCCCGCCGGCTTTCACCTGCGGCAAGGGAGCGGCTTTTTCAGACTACGAACTTGAATCGCCGAGCCTTGCTGCGTGTGCAGTCGGGCGTCATCAGCTAACTCCATTCCCACCCGAGTATAGACAGCGACTGCTACCTCGCAATGTGATGGCGTAAATGATCTGAAACAGCTGGTACTTGCGTTCAAGGGCACGAATGGAGAAGGATGCAGACGAGTGGTGGCAAATCGATATAACGGAGGCGTCTCAAGGATGAAACAATTATGACAAATGCGTCTTAGCATTTTTCATAAGGCAGCTAAGTTATGTCTTCCCTATTTCATTGCCTTTGTTTCCTGGAGTTTTCATGAACACCGCCGCATTGCGCGAGCAGATCCAAAAAGCCCAACAACACGAGAAAGACACTGGCCTGCTGGCGCGTCAGCTGCAGACCAAACTGCCTCATCTACACCCTGCTATCCAATTGCCAGAGGCTGATGCCAATGGCGTACTGACGCGTTTTATTAGCGCCTACATCGATGAAGTACCCGATCTGCTGGACGCAGCCAATGAAGTGGCAAGGGAAGCGGGTATCGATTCACAAATCAAACCGGTGCTGAACATCGCCGAGCAGTACTTCCTCCAGCCGCCAACCATCATGGCCGGCCATGTCGGGCTCGACAGCCTGCTGGATGAAGCCTATCTGGCGCACCGTTTTGTAGAAGAGGTCAACGACCTGTACATCAAGCATTTCGGCCAGCCACTGATCCCCTTGGACATGACGGTCGCCAATCTGATTGCTCACCAATTGATCGGTGAGGAATTTGCCAACCAACTGGATGAAGCAGTGCATCACGCCATCGACGAGATGCTCGATGATGAGAGTTTTGCGCTGGAGTCGGTGGAAACCTACCGCGAGAAGCTCAACAGCCCGGACACCGGCGCCGCGTGGAAACGCTGGCCGTGTATGTCGCGCCGCTTGGGTGTAGGCCTGGAACTGGATCAGCCGGCAGCTTGATCCATTGAACAATATGTTCCCGTGGGAGCGAGCAGGCTCGCTCCCACATTGCCAACCCGCGCTTCACTCCCCCTCATTTCAATTCGCCTGGTCCCACTCGAGGATTCAGGCGTTTTTAGAACCGCGCTTTGGGCGTTGCCACCGGAATCGGATGGCTGCCATCGAGTGGCAGGAAACGCCCCTGGTCCGCGTCGTAAGCTTTGATTTCGCTGGTTTCGATGCTGTAGACCCAACCATGGATGAACAGATGACCGTTGGCCATGCGCGAGGCCACCGATGGGTGTGTGCGTAAATGCTGAAGCTGAGCAATCACATTCTCCTCGGTGAGGATGTGCATGCTTTCGTTCTCGTCAGAGCAATGGCAGTTTTCCTGGACCATGGTTTTCGCCACTTCGGCGTGTCGCAGCCAGGCTTTTACCGTCGGCATTTTTTCCAGGCTTTGCGGGTTCAGCACTGCGCGCATCGCGCCACAGTCGGAGTGCCCGCAAATGATGATGTGCTGCACGCCAAGGGCGAGGACCGCGTACTCGATGGCGGTGGAAACACCACCGTTCATTTGCCCATAAGGCGGTACCACATTGCCCACGTTGCGGGTCACGAACAGATCGCCGGGAGCGCTTTGGGTGATCAGCTCAGGAACGATGCGCGAATCGGCGCAGGCGATGAACATCGCTCTGGGGCTCTGGGCCGTGGCGAGTTTTTTGAAGAGCTCCTCCTGCTGTGGAAAGACCTCATGGTGAAAATGCAAAAAGCCGTCAACGATATGCTGCAACGCTGCATCGGCGGTTTCCGCCTCGGGTTGGGCTTGTGCCGACGCAGCCAACGGCTGTTTATCCTTCTCACTCATCAATTCATCCTCAATGGCGGAGTCAGGGAAGTGTCCCGTTTTGTCCAGTGTGAAGCCAGTGGCTGTTTAAAAAACATCCAGGTCGAAAACCTCGACCCATCAGTCACTCTACGAACAAGGTCGCTACCGAAACTTGAATCAAACTGAGTCGACCGCTCTGGAACGCGTGTTACAGGTCACAAAAAACGTGACCAGCCTAAAGGTGCGGTGATTTCCTCACCACTCAACCATAGGCCAATTGTCCTTAAATCAGTGACATCTGGCGACCCGGCGGACAGAAGGCATCGCAGTCCAGATTAAAACCTTCCCGACGATTAAGCCCCAGGCGCTTGATGGTTTTGTTGAAACGTTGTGCCAGCAGGTCTGCAAAGGGGCCTTCGCCGCGCATCCGGGCACCAAAACGACTGTCATAGAGCTCACCGCCACGGCTCTGGCGTATCAGGCTCAGCACATGAGCGGCACGCTGCGGATAATGGGCGGCCAACCATTCTTCGAACAGCGGCGCCACTTCCAGCGGCAGGCGCAGCATCATGTAGGCCGCGCTTTGCGCGCCGGCCGCATGCGCCTCGGTCAGCAGGCTTTCGAGTTCGCTGTCGTTGATCATCGGAATCATCGGCGAACACAACACACCGACCGGAATACCCGCTTCATGCATGACGCGTATCGCCCGTAACCGGGCCTTGGGCGCTGCGGCACGCGGTTCGAGGATACGTTTGAGCTCATCGTCCAGGGTGGTGAGGCTGATCATCACCGCCACCAGCCGTTGCCCGGCGAGTTCGGCCAGCAGGTCGAGGTCACGAAGAATCAGCGAGCCTTTGGTGATGATGGTCACCGGATGGCGGTAACGCAGCAGCACTTCGAGGGTTTTACGAGTGATTTTGTGCTCACGCTCGATTGGCTGGTAAGGATCGGTGTTGGACCCCAGGTTGATCGGCGCGCACTGATAACCGCGTTTGGACAGCTGTTCTTCCAGCACATCGGCGGCGTTGGTCTTGGCGATCAATTTGGTCTCGAAATCCAGCCCCGGCGACATGTCCCAATACGCATGGCTGGGCCGTGCATAGCAGTAGATGCAGCCATGTTCGCAGCCGCGATAGGGGTTGATCGAACGATCGAATGGCAAGTCCGGCGAGTTGTTACGGGTGATGATGGTTTTCGCCGTTTCGATGCGTACTTCGGTGCCCTGGGTGAGCGGCGCTTCCTGATACCAACCGTCATCCTCGGCCACCGAGCGATTCGGCGCGAAGCGGTTGTGCGGGTTGGTCGCGGTGCCGCGTCCGCGAGGGGGCAAGGGAGTAGCCATCGACAAAATCCTTTAGCTGTATGTGCATACAGTATACGGACTCGATGCAATCGACCAGTGCCGCTCGGCGTGTGAATAATGTGAGGCCGGTCATTATGAGAAACATAATGCGCATGGCAAGTTTAGTGGCGTTGTTAGTATTCTTCATTTCGCACGAAGTTGTCGTGTTAATCATATTAAAAGGATTTAATAAATGTCGAATTACAATCAGCGTGGCGTATTCCTTCAACTGTTGGCACCTACGCTTGTTAGTCCAAAAGAAGTTCGGGTTTCCATGCAGTTTGCGCTGAAGGAAGAGGGCTATGACCCCGAGAGCCGAACGTCTACTTACTCTCTGCTGGACACCAGCACCCGCGAGGCCGTGTCGAATGACGGCGGCATGACCTTCACCCTGAGTGGCGCACCCGATGTAAACGGCAATGGCGAGATTGATGCACAGGACAAAGTAGTTCTGGTTGCATTGGCAAAAGCCTATTCGAAGATTATTAATCCTTAACTCACGCAATATATAAATATTGACGAGTCGACGATTTAACGGCGAACTTGTAAAGCGATGCGGATCTTTTCGTGTCGCTTTATAGTATTGAAATGTATCGGTACCACGAGCGTGGCCAGTTCACAATTCTTTGACAGCAGGCTCACAGGCCTTTGACTGCTCAAGGCTGATGCTGCGTGACACCTATCCACACTTTTTCATACGGTTGTCCGAGCATGTCCCGACTGCGCCTCATGCCAGCCACATTTCTGTTGTCACTGGTTGCACTTTTCAACCTGACTCTCGCCCTTGCGGATGACAGCGCGTCCCCTCGTCCGGCGGAATGGGCGCAACCGGTCGAAGCGAAATACAACCTCTTTCAGATGTCCCCGACGCTCTACCGCAGCGCTTTGCCCGATCGCGGCGCCATTGCATTACTGGAAAAATTGCAGGTGGGAACCGTCATCAATTTCCTGCCAGAGTCAGACTCGAGTTGGTTGTCTGTGCCGGGTATCGCTCAGGTTCAGTTGCCCTATCGGACCAATCACGTGGACGACGCGGATGTACTCAAGGCCCTTCGTGCCATTCAAGCCGCCGAGGCCAGTGGCCCGGTGCTGATGCACTGCAAACACGGTTCGGACCGCACGGGCTTGATGGCGGCCATGTACCGGGTCGTGATCCAGGGTTGGAGCAAGGAAGACGCCCTGAATGAAATGACTCGGGGCGGCTTTGGTGATAGCACCCATTTCAAGGATGGCGTGCGTTACATGATGCAGGCCGACGTCGATAAACTCCGCATCGCGTTGGCCAATGGTGATTGCAGCACCAGCCCGTTCGCCACTTGTTCGATGAAGAGCTGGTTCAAATCGGCTCACGTTGAGTAATCACGGGTTTAGCTGGCAATGATCTCTGGCTAGGCCGTTAACAGTTGATCGGTGGCCGACCGCCCCAGGAACTCATTCAAGGCAATCAGCAGTGAGCGTGAGTCGCCAGGTGAAAAAAAGGCTTCGCGAAAGGCCCTGCCGGTTTGGGGGTTGAATAACCACTCCTGCTGAAACCGCTTGAACACCTCGGTCGCCAGCACCCCCGACCATTGGTAGGCGTAAACCGTGGCCGCGTAGCCGGTCACCATGTAGTCAAAGCTGTTGGCGAACCGGCAATAGGACGGCAGTTGCAGGCCGGGAATCCTCCTCTGAACGTCCTCGAAGACTTGCTGAAGGCTGCGGCTATCACCCTGGCAAAGATGCAAATCGAAGTCGAGCAAGGCACCCAGCAGCAGTCTCGCGGTTTCCCGGCTGGTTTGTGTTTGAACAGCGGCCAGCGCTTTGTCGATACGTTCCTCGCTCAATCGCTCGCCAGTTTGGTAGTGCGCTGCCAGCCACAATAGAAACTCGCGCGACAGGCACCATCGCTCGAACAGTTGACCGGCGAACTCCGCGGTATCACGACCCAGTTGTGAAATACCGGAAAGGTTGTGATGAGGTGATCGCGTCAGGGTGTGCTGCAAACAATGGCCGAACTCATGAAAAAGCACCCGCAGGTCCTGGTGGGTAAGCAGGCACGGATGATCGGCGATCCCTGGGGTGAAGTTGGGGTGAAGTATCGCAATCGGCAGTATCAATCGACCCTCGGCATTCACTCGTCGATTGCGTCGTGTGGCGGTCCAGGCATAGTCCGAAGCCTCCTCTCGATGGAAGGGGTCGAGGTAAATGTGTCCGATCACCTGCCCATGCTCGCTGACTTCGAACAGTCGCACGCTGTCATGCCAGCGACTGAACGTTGTCTGTTCGGCGATCTTGATCCCGAACATACGTTCGCTGAACAGGCAAAGCCGATGCAAAGTCCCGTCGAGGGGAAAATAGGCCCGCAGGTCATTCAGGGCACCTGCGAGACTTTGCTGGCGCAATTGTTCGGCGAGAAAATCATGGTCCCAGGCGTGGACTTCACTCAGGCCACACTCTAGCGCGAACGCATCGAGCGCTTGGGTGTCCCGCACAAGCGCCGGTGTCTCAAGCGTCACCTGTCGACGCAGAAACTCGCTGACTTGCGCCGTGGATTCGGCCATTTCTGATGCGAGACTCAATTGCGCGAAGTTTTCGTACCCAAGCAGTCGGGCTTTCTGCTGACGCAGGGACAACAGACGCTCCAATACGGGACCATTATCAAATGACCCTGCGTTTGGGCCCTGATCGGAAGCGCGTGTGGAGTAGGCGATAAAGTATTCTTCGCGAAGGGCGCGGTTCTCGGCGTAGGTCATGACTTGATGGCGGGTGTGCTGGTCAAGACGAATCAGCCAGCCATCTTGTCCTGCCTGTCGGGCGTTGCGCGATAGACGGTCCTTGGTCTCCTGGGGTAGGCCATTGAGCCGGGTGATGTCGTCGATGTGCTTGCTCCAAGCCGAGCTGGCACTGTGCAGATTGCTCAAAAAAAGGTCTTCGAACAGGCTGATACCGAGGTTCAGCCGCGTCAGCTGTTGCTGTTGCTCGGTGGATAAATCGATTCCCGACAAGCGAAACTCACGCAGAATCTTGCTCATGACGGCTTTGCGTGAATCGTCGAAATTCTGAGCAATCGAGCTTTGCGCCAGACGCAGGCAGGCTTTCCAGAGTTCCCGATTGCTCATCTTCTGCGTCTTGTACTGCGCCAGGGCGTCTCCACAGCGACGGCTTGCGGTGTCCCACGCTTTATTGTCGTGTTTGACCGTCATCAGGGTTTCGATAATGCCCATCGCTTCATCCAGGCGAGCATCGGTTTCAACAATGGCCAGCACCAGGTCATCCCAGGTCGGAAATTCGGATTGACTGGCCGTGATCTCGGCAATGGTTTGGTGATTGTCGGCAATGATTGATTCGATGGCCGGCACCAGATGCTCGGCGCGGATGGCCGACCAAGGCGGGAGATCCCAGTGGTGCAAAAGCGGATTGGTATCAGGCATGGCGTCTTCCTTGATAGTGGCTGAAGGGATCAGCCTAAGCGGGAAGCACGCAGGAAGGGCGGTAGATAGATACCACCTTCCACCCGTCAAAGAGTGGAAGGTGGTGTCGACTCAGTGTTGCTCGTCAGGTTTTTTCTTCAGCTTCGGGTTCGGGAAAAACTGTACGGCCTGAACCTTGGCGTCCGGCACTTTCAGTGCCGAGGTGTTGACCCGCGTGCCCAGTTCCTTGGGCACGGAAAGGCCTTGTTCATTCAGGGTGTCAGAATAACCGCAGGCCACGCACTCGCGATGTGGCACGTCGTCTTCGCTCCACATCATTAGCTTGTCTGGCTCGCTGCAAGCCGGGCAAACCGCTCCGGCGATAAAGCGTCTTTTGGTAATCACAGGTCCCTCACTCATGCTGCCGCGTCCTCACTCAGGCCGCTGTGGCGCAAGAGTGCGTCAATCGATGGCGCACGGCCACGGAAGTCGACGAACAGCACCATCGGTTCCTGGGAACCCCCGCGCGCCAGGATGGCCTCGCGGAATGCGCGACCGGTCTCGGCATTGAGCACGCCGTCTTCTTCGAACTTGGAGAACGCATCGGCCGACAGCACTTCCGCCCACTTGTAGCTGTAATAACCCGCCGCGTAACCGCCGGCGAAGATGTGGGCGAAGCTGTTCGGGAAGCGGTTGTAGGCCGGTGGACGCATGACCGAGACCTCGTCGCGCACGCCTTCAAGCACCTGCGCCACGCTACGACCGTCGCCGTGGGTGGCGTGCAGCTCGAAGTCGAACAGCGAGAATTCCAGCTGACGCACCATCATCAGGCCGGACTGGAAGTTTTTCGCCGCGAGCATTTTCTGCAGCAGGTCCTGAGGCAGTGGCTCGCCGGTTTCATAGTGACCGGAGATCAGCGCCAGGCCTTCTGGCTCCCAGCACCAGTTTTCCATGAACTGGCTCGGCAACTCGACCGCATCCCAGGCTACGCCGTTGATGCCGGATACACCGGCGTGTTCGACGCGGGTCAGCAGGTGATGCAAGCCGTGACCGAATTCGTGAAACAGGGTGGTGACTTCATCGTGAGTCAGCAGCGCCGGCTTGCCACTGTCGGCCGGGGTGAAGTTGCACACCAGATTGGCCACCGGGCTTTGCAGCACGCCTTCAGCGGTGCGGCGACGATCGCGGGCGCCGTCCATCCATGCCCCGCCGCGCTTGTTGGCGCGAGCGTAGAGGTCGAAGAAGAATCGGCCGACGTGCTGGCCATTTTCCTTGATCTCGAACAGGCGAACGTCCGGGTGCCAGGTATCGAAGCCTTTCTGTTCGGCGATCTCGATGCCGTACAGACGCTGAACGATGGCAAACAACCCGCTCAACACTTTGTCGATCGGGAAGTAGGCGCGCAGGGCTTCCTGAGCCACGCTGTAACGTTGTTCGCGAAGTTTCTCGCCGTAGAAACCGCTGTCCCAGCTTTGCAGGTCCGGGCAGCCTTGTTCGGCGGCATAGGCTTTGAGCTGTTCCAGGTCCTGAGCGGCAAACGGCTTGCTGCGCTTGGCCAGGTCGCGCAGGAAACTCAGCACCTGATCGCTGGACTCGGCCATTTTGGTGGCCAGGCTCAGCTCCGAGAAGCTGGCGAAACCGAGTAATTTGGCCAGTTCCTGGCGCAGGTCGAGGATTTCTTCCATGACCGGGCCGTTATCGTTCTGACCGGCATTCGGGCCTTGGTCCGAGGCACGGGTGCAGTAGGCGGCGTAGACTTCTTCGCGCAAGGCGCGGTCGTGGGCGTAGGTCATCA
This sequence comes from Pseudomonas sp. P1_F1_2, assembly GCF_056405815.1. NCBI lineage: Bacteria > Pseudomonadati > Pseudomonadota > Gammaproteobacteria > Pseudomonadales > Pseudomonadaceae > Pseudomonas > Pseudomonas sp. P1_F1_2. The sequence continues at coordinate 11,266 of NZ_JBFUBK010000070.1, forward strand.
CCGCGTAGTAGCTCGGGAATTCCAGGGTAATCAGGAAGCCGTCCAGGCCTTTGGCCTGCGCTGCCGCCGCCATTTGCGCCTTGGCCGAATCGGTCAGGCCGGCGAGGGTGGCTTCATCGGTGACGTGCCGGGTCCATGCTTGAGTGGCGTCGAGCAACTGATTGGAGAAGCGGCTGCCCAGCTCCGAGAGTTTGCTCTGCACTTCGGCGTAACGTTTTTGCTCAGCCTCTGGCAGGTCAATACCCGACAGGCGGAAGTCACGCAGGGAGTGTTCCAGGATAGTTTTCTGCGCCACATCGAAACCGGCGGCTTCGGGACTATTGGCGAGCGCTTCGAACGCCTGGAACAGTTCGCGATTCTGGCCCAGCTCGGTGGAGTACGCGCTCAAGGCGGGCAGGCAGGACTCGTAGGCTTCACGCAGTTCGGCGCTGTTGCACACGGCATTCAGATGGCTGACCGGGCTCCAGGCAGCACCCAGTCGATCATTGAGTTCGTCCATCGCCAATACCAGACCGGCCCAGGTGGGTTGTTTGCCTTGGGATTTGAGGATCTCGATAATGGCGGCGCGGTTGTCAGCCAGGATCTGTTCAATGGCCGGTTGCACGTGTTCGGCACGGATCGTGGAGAACGGCGGCAGGTCGTAGGACTGCAAAAGAGGGTTGTTCACGCTCACGGTTGGCACCTTGGCTGGAAGAAACATGCGGCCATCTTAATTACAATCGACGCTCACCGCAGCTATCGGCAACAGAGAGAAACCCTATCGTGAACCTTCGCAAGTATCAGAACCACACGCCGCTGCTGGGTAAAGGCGCTTTTGTCGATGGCTCGGCGGTGGTGATCGGCGACGTCGAAATCGGCGAAGACAGCTCTGTCTGGCCGCTGACCGTGATCCGTGGCGACATGCACCGCATCCGTATCGGCGCGCGCACCAGTGTTCAGGACGGCTGCGTGTTGCACATCACCCACGCCGGCCCGTTCAACCCCGATGGCTTTCCGCTGCTGATCGGCGACGATGTGACCATAGCGCATAAAGTCATGCTTCACGGGTGCAGCGTGGGCAGCCGGGTTTTGATCGGCATGGGCAGCATCGTCATGGACGGTGCGGTGGTCGAGGATGACGTGATCATTGGCGCTGGCAGCCTGGTGCCGCCGGGCAAACGCCTGGAAAGCGGCTTCCTGTATGTGGGCAGCCCGGTGAAACAGATCCGACCGCTGACCGACAAGGAGAAGGCTTTTTTCACTTACAGTGCGGCGAATTACGTGAAGCTCAAGGATCTGCATCTGGCTGAAGGTTACGACCAGCTCTGACTCTCTTCCATTATTGCCCAGGATTATTCATGCATTACCAAACCGTTTTATTCGACCTCGATGGCACCCTGACCGACCCGCGCGAGGGCATCACGCGTTCGATCCAGTTTGCCCTGAGCAAACTGGGGATCAACGAACCTGACCTGACCAAACTGGAACACTTCATCGGCCCACCGTTGTTACAGGCGTTCATGCAGTTTTACGACTTCGACGAGCCCAAGGCCTGGGAAGCGGTGAATTACTATCGTGAACGCTTCAAGGTGACCGGCCTGTACGAAAACCGCGTATTCGACGGTGTAACCCCACTGTTGGAAACGTTGGTAGGGCAGGGCCGGCAGTTGTACATCGCGACATCCAAGCCTTGGGTTTTCGCCCGGGAAATCGCCCGACACTTTGATTTCGCCAAACACTTCAAAGTGATTTACGGCAGCGAGCTGGACGGCACGCGCACAAATAAAGTCGAACTGATTGCGCATCTGATGGCTGAAGAGGGGCTGGATCCTGCCAACACCCTGATGATTGGCGATCGTAAGCATGATCTGATCGGTGCGCGCAGTAATGGGCTGGATGCAGCGGCTGTGGGTTACGGGTTTGGCAGCCACGAAGAGTTGAGTGCAGAAGCACCGACCTATCACTTTGAAACGCTGGACGCGATGCACAGGGCGTTTTTGCAGCGCTAGTCAGAGGTCTATCGCGGGCAAGTCTTGCTCCTAAGGGGTATGCACAGATTTCCAAATCTGTAGGAGCAAGGCTTGCCCGCGATGGCGGCAGTTCAGTCGACGGAGATCTTATCTGCCAAGGCTTTCAACGTCGCCTTACGTTCCCCAACCGGCAACGCCCCCAGCTTCTCGACGGCCGCATAAAACCTCACCCAGTCCCCACCTTCTTGCTTGAACAGCACAGCAAACGCAGGCCCCCATTGGTCATACAACCCAAACGGCAACAGCCGGGCATTGTTCATCGGCGCGTTGACCCAGGCGTCATAGCGCCTGTCCCCCACCCATTGGCTGTCACGTAACTGCCGGTATTCGCTGCGCAGTCGCTCGAACTCATCGGCCTTGCGCTGGCGCATTTGATCCGCTGGCAAGGGCTGGGCGTACAGCTTTTCAAGGCGCGTGCGCGTGTCCAGCACCAGCTGAGTGAATTGATCCCGTCGTAGTGCCTGTGCTCCGGTGTCTGGCGCCAGACCGCGGGTTGCACGCCATTGGCGAGTGCCTTCCTGTTCGACGAAGGTTGCGAAAGATTCGTTGAACTCCGTGTTGTCCTTCACATAAATACGTTGATGCGCCAGTTCGTGGAAAATCAGCGTCGCCAGCCGTTCGTCACCCCAGCCCATCATTGAGCTGATAATCGGGTCGTTGAACCAGCCAAGTGTCGAGTACGCCTCGACACCCCCAATCGAAACGTCCATACCTTGCAGGCGCTGCAAGGCCGCCTCGCCGCGTGCCGCGCTCTGGCTGTAGTAACCGCGATAAGCGACGCAGCCGGCAATCGGGAAACAATGGTTCTGTGGCTTCAGGGAAAACTCCGGCGTGACGAAGACATTCCAGACAACGAACGGCCGGCCAATGTCGGCATACAGGCGATAGCTTTGATTGTCCGGCAGGTGCAAATGCTCGCTGGCGAATGTCCGGGCTTTTTGTGACTGGGCCAGATGCGCACGCAGTGTCCGATCGCGCGATGGATCGGCAATCACCTCGGCCACCGGTTCACGAGCCCGCAGCAGTTGCAGCTGACCCGTTGCCAATTGACTGTAATAGCTGACGCTGGTGCAACCGTTGAGCAGCAAAAGCAACATACCCGGAAACAAAACGCGCAAAACGCGATCAAGTAACCCAAGGCTTGGAAACGGCCTGATCAAAATAAAAACATCCTTGGAAAGTCTGCCCGCAAGACTATCCCGCCTGACTGGAGCTGCGCTATGCACAAGATGATGCTGACGGGGGGCCTGTTGATGCTGACGGGCTGTGCTGTATTTGGATTGCCTCACCCTGATCCGGCGCAGGCGTGGATCGACCTGGACTCGCAACGAAAAGACTCGGCGCTGCAAGCGTTGGAAGTCGATGATAAAGCCACGACCGACAAACGCTATTTTCAGGTGCAACCCGGCAGCCACGAGCTGACGGTGCGTTACCGGTTCCCGGTCGCGCCGACCAATATCGGCCCGGATGCCGAGCCGTTATGGCGTGACTGTCAGCTAAACGTGAAATTCAGCGACTTCAACGCCGGGGAGCGTTATCAGCTGCAAGCGGGGAATATCGGCTTCAGGCCGTGGGCGAAACTCTATAACCAACAGCGAAAAGTCATTGGCCACGGCACACCGGCAGGCTGCCAACACACCTGATCGGCGGTATGCTGAATGACCAAATCATTGGGACATTCATCATGCGCAGGTTAATGCTGTTGCTCGCTGCCAGCGTTGTTGCTGGCTGTCAGAGTCCGTTGCCGCCGGTTGATCCACAGATGGCTTGGGTCGACTTCTCTGTGCCATTCCCCAACGATAAGTTGCTGATGGCCGAGCGATTGGACAAGCGGCGATTGAATGACGGACGCTTTTTCCAGGTTACGCCTGGCAGCCACGAGCTGCTCGTCCGATTCGATTTTGAAATACCGGGTGGGGGTGGCTTGGGCGTCATGGACGGTCCAACGGAACGGCTGTGCTACCTGACCATCCAATATGATCATTTCGAAGCAGGTCAGCGTTACGTGCTGGTAGGCCAGTCGATCACGCTTGTTCCGGGCGCCCGGTTGTACAACGCCAAGCGCGAAATCGTCGCAGAAGACCGGGAGTCCTATTGCCTGTGAGGCGAATCAGCGGTCGTTTTTCTGATAGATGATTTTCTTGGTGCCGTTTTCGCATGAGCCCACGACCATGTTCTGATCGTGCACCTCGTCATTGGTGACGATTTCCAGGGTGTAGGACGAAACCCCTTGTGCCTGGATCTTGGCTTCGATCTCGGCCTTGAGTTCTTCACAGGGTTTCGGTGCCGCAAGGGCCGATGTGGCCAATGCGCAACAGATAACCGCCAAGGTAAAACGTTTCATGGTTGAAGCTCCTTTGAGGCAGCGCGCAGGGTTATGCGTATTCACTGCTGTCATTTATTCGACCACAATTTCGCTGGTCAGGTTTTGTCCGGGCGCAAAAAAAGAACGCAGCCGTTGAGGGCTGCGATCTTTTATCGGTTTGCGCGAACAGCCGCCATCAGCTGAGCAACGTCGCCTCCAGCGTGATTTTCGCATTCAACACTTTTGAAACCGGGCAGCCTTCTTTGGCTTTATTGCTCAGATCCTCGAATTGCGCCTGCGTCGCCCCCGGGATTTTCGCCTGGAGGATCAGTTTCACGGCGGTGATTGAAAAACCACCGTCCACTTGATCCAGAGTGACTTCGGCTTGGGTATCGATGCTGTCAGCCTTGAGGCCGGCATCGCCAAGAATCATCGAAAACGCCATGGAGAAGCACCCCGCGTGGGCTGCGCCAATCAGCTCTTCCGGATTCGTACCCTTGCCGCCCTCGAAACGTGCCTTGAAGCCGTAAGGCGCTTCCCTGAGCACGCCGGTTTCAGTGGAGATCGAGCCGATGCCGGTTTTCAGGTCACCTTCCCAATGAGCCGATGCTTTCTTCGTAATAGCCATACCTGCCTCCTCAAGATCCGGCACGAGCGTCGCGCCTTTGTGGTTTTCGGTTGCCAAGGGTTCTGAGGATARCCGGCAGTGCAAAGTTCACCCGATCTTGTTTGTCCTACTATTTTCGTAGGTTTTTTGCCTTGGCTATTGAAACTCGGGTATATGCCCTCATTGCATGAAACACGCTTATGGATTCGGCAGGTTTTCGTTTGTAAGAAAAACCTGCGCCCTAACTGGAGAAGCAGGTTTATGAAACGACTGTCCGACATCAAATTCTCGACCCTTGATCTGGTGCCTGTGCGCGAGAACGGCAACGCAGCCCAGTCGCTGCGCAACTCCCTGGACCTGGCGCAGCATGTCGAAAAATTCGGCTACAACCGCTTTTGGGTCGCCGAACACCACAACATGGATGGCATCGCCAGTTCGGCAACTTCCGTGCTGCTCGGCTATCTGGCGGGGGGGACCTCGACCATTCGTGTCGGCTCGGGTGGCGTGATGCTTCCTAACCACGCGCCGCTGGTGATCGCTGAGCAGTTCGGTACTCTCGAAAGTCTGTACCCGGGGCGGATCGACCTGGGCCTGGGCCGCGCACCCGGCTCCGATCAAATGACGGCCCGCGCGTTGCGCCGCGAACGTTCCGGCAGCGCCGACGACTTCCCTGATGACGTGGCCGAACTGATGCGCTACCTCGGTCCACGCACCCCGGACCAGCGGATCATCGCCATGCCGGGCACCGGCACCAATGTCCCGGTCTGGTTGCTGGGTTCCAGCCTGTTCAGTGCGCAACTGGCCGGCGAGCGCGGTTTGCCCTACGCCTTCGCCTCGCATTTTGCACCGCGCTTCATGCACGAGGCGATTCGCGTCTACCGCAATCACTTCAAGCCTTCAGCGGTATTGGATAAGCCCTACGTAATGCTCGGTGTGCCGCTGGTGGCGGCTGACACGGACGAGCAGGCCGATTACTTGGCGACGTCGGTCTATCAGCGAATTCTCGCCCTGATGCGTGGCCAAAGCCTGGTCCAGCGTCCGCCGGTGAAAACCATGGACGGGTTGTGGCTGCCGCATGAGCGCGAAGCGGTCAGCGATTTCCTAGGGTTGGCGATGGTGGGCAGCCCGCAGAAAATCCGCGCCAAACTGGACGTGCTGGTTGAGCAGACGCAAGCCGACGAACTGATTTTTACCTGCGATCTGTACGAACATTCCGATCGTGTTCACTCCTATGAACTGCTGGCGCAGGTCATGAAGGGTTGACGCTCAAAACGCGCCCATGAAAAAGCCGACGCATTGCGTCGGCTTTTTCCTTTAAAGCGCGATCAAGCTACTTCTTGTAGACGATGACCTTGGCGCCCGCTTCGCATTTGCCGACAACTTTCCCGCCGGCGGCGGCACCTTTATCGACAATTTCCAGCGAGTAACCAGAAACGCCCTTGGCATCCAGCTTCGCGGCGATTTCGGCTTTCAGCTCTTCGCATGGCTTGCCGCCAGCAAACGCTGTCCCCGCAAGGCACAACAAACCAACTGCCAACATAAACTTCTTCATCGGTCGCATTCCCTGGTCGGATCAAAAGAGGATCCAGTCATCGGCTGGATACACACATGTAGCGCTTTGCCATTCCCTATGGCAATCGGCCAGCGCGCAAGTTCAGAAGACTAGCTCAAACTCAGCTGCTGGCAATCCGGAACCCGACTTTGAGCGTCACCTGAAAGTGGGCCGCCTTGCCGTCCTTGATGTGCCCGCGGGTCTCAGTCACTTCGAACCATTCCATGTACTTGAGGCTTTTGCTGGCCTCGGCCAGCGCGTTGTTGATGGCGTCTTCAATGCTGCTGGTGGACGAGCCGACCAGTTCGACTTTTTTGTAGGTGTGATGGTCAGTCATGGCGTTCTCCTCAGGGTGTGAGATACAGCCTAGCAGTGATTTTTCGTATGACTTGTGTCGGTCAATCGGAAGGGGAAGTTCCGAAATACTGCACTTTCTCCAACCCCTGAAGTCCCAATCAACACACGCAACTCAATCAACGCAGGAGAGCCACCATGGCCAACACCTCTTTACGTAAAGCCTCATTGCAAAGCATGGAAGCCGAAATCGAGAGTTTGCTCAAATCGTTGGAAAGCTTGAAAGACGATGCGTCGGACGAGTCGCGTAGAACCCTTAAAACCTTGAAGGTCAACGCCGAAAATGCGCTGAAACATTCGCGTCATTTGCTCAGCGATGCGTACGAAGAAGTCAAAGTCAAAACCCGTGAAACCGGGGTCGCCACTCGGGACTACGCCCAGGAACACCCTTGGACGACGGCCGGTGTTGCCGTGGGGGCGTTGGGTCTTCTCGCGGCTTATCTGCTGTGCAAGCGCGGGGATTAATCTGCCTGGCGCAGTTCATTCTTCAGCCACTGCGCCAACTGCCGAGCCCGCCCATCCGCGGCGCGCTTGGGTAGCCACAACGCCAGTTGCGCCGGGGTTTCACTGAAACCCCATGGCGCAACCAGGCGACCGGCCTTCACGTCCTCGGCCACCAACGGCTCTGGTGCAATGGCCACTCCCAGGCCGGCCACTGCGGCTTCCAGCAAATAGTACAAATGCTCAAAACCTTGACCATACTTCAAACCCTTGGGATCGAGGCCGTTGTGCTGCGCCCAGCTCGGCCACGCCTGGGGTCTCGATGTGGTGTGGAGCAAAGGCTCGTTCCGCAGCGCAGCCGCCGGTACGCCTTGCAACTTCTCGTAGCCGGCGAATCGCGGGCTCATGACGGGGCCGATCCGTTCGCTGGTCAGTTCATAGACCTGCATGTCCGCCGGCCACGGCGGTTCGGCAAATACCAGCAACGCATCGAGACCTGGCCGGCGCGGGTCAAGATCGCCTTCGCCAGCGGACAGGTGTAGGCGCAGGTCAGGCAAGTCCGTATTCAGCCGTCCCAGGCGTGGAATGAACCAGCGCGCCAGCAGGCTTCCCGAGCAGCCGAGTACGAAGGGCGCATCGGCGGTGCTCTGCGTCAGCTCTGTACACACCGTGCGTAACCGTTCGAACGCTTCGCCGCTGGCGTCGCGTAATCGAGTGCCGGCATCTGTGAGTTTAAGGCCGCGGCCATCCTTGACGAAAAGACTCACCCCGAGGTGCTCTTCCAGCACCTTCAGCTGTCTGCTGACTGCGCCATGGGTGACGTGCAGCTGTTCGGCAGCCTGACTGACGCTGTTCAGGCGGGCAGTGGCTTCGAAGGCACGAAGGGCGTTCAGCGGGGGGAGGTCATGGCTCATGGGATATGTGAGTTTTCCTGACAGGTTGCGGCGATCTTATCGGTTTTCAGAGTGGGGCGTCAGGGGTAGAGTTAAGCCCACTCTCTTTTCAAAAGCATCATCCCACCCATTCAACCGGAGCGACCCATGACCCAGACTAATCTGCGCAATGGCCCCGATGCCAACGGCCTGTTTGGCGCGTTCGGCGGCCGTTACGTTGCCGAAACCCTGATGCCGTTGATCCTCGACCTGGCCCGCGAATACGAAGCGGCCAAGGAAGATCCGGCGTTCAAAGAAGAATTGGCCTACTTCCAGCGCGACTATGTCGGACGCCCGAGCCCACTGTATTTCGCCGAACGCCTGACCGAGTTCTGYGGTGGTGCGAAGATTTATCTGAAGCGTGAAGAGCTGAACCACACCGGCGCGCACAAGATCAACAACTGCATTGGCCAGATCCTGCTGGCGCGGCGCATGGGCAAGAAACGCATCATCGCCGAAACCGGTGCAGGCATGCACGGCGTGGCGACCGCTACCGTAGCCGCTCGTTTCGGTCTCGACTGCGTGATCTACATGGGCACCACCGACATCGAACGTCAGCAAGCCAACGTGTTTCGCATGAAGTTGCTGGGCGCCGAAGTGATTCCGGTCGTCGCCGGCACCGGCACCCTGAAAGATGCGATGAACGAAGCGCTGCGTGACTGGGTAACCAACGTCGACAGCACCTTCTACCTGATCGGCACCGTGGCCGGACCACACCCGTATCCGGCCATGGTTCGCGACTTCCAGGCCGTTATCGGCAAGGAAACCCGTGAACAGCTGCAAGCGCAAGAAGGTCGCCTGCCGGACAGCCTGGTGGCGTGCATCGGTGGCGGTTCCAACGCCATGGGCCTGTTTCACCCGTTCCTGGACGACAAGAGTGTCGAGATCATCGGCGTGGAAGCTGCCGGTTACGGTATCGAAACCGGTAAACATGCAGCCAGCCTGAACGGCGGCGTACCGGGCGTGCTCCACGGCAACCGTACTTTCCTGTTGCAGGACGACGATGGCCAGATCATCGATGCTCACTCGATTTCCGCCGGCCTCGATTATCCAGGTATCGGCCCGGAACACGCGTGGTTGCATGATATCGGTCGCGTTCAGTACACCTCGGTGACCGACGATGAAGCCCTCGATGCGTTCCACAAATGCTGCCGCCTGGAGGGGATTATTCCTGCACTGGAAAGCGCCCACGCCCTGGCCGAAGTGTTCAAACGCGCACCGACCTTGCCGAAGGATCACCTGATGGTGGTCAACCTGTCCGGTCGTGGCGACAAAGACATGCAAACCGTGATGCACCACATGGAACACTCCCAACAAGAGCAATCCAAGCAGGAGAAACACTGATGAGCCGCCTGCAAACGCGCTTTGCCGAACTCAAGGAACAGAACCGCGCCGCCCTCGTGACCTTCGTCACCGCTGGCGACCCGAGCTATGACACTTCCCTGGCAATCCTCAAAGGCTTGCCCGCGGCTGGCGCCGACGTGATCGAGCTGGGCATGCCCTTCACGGATCCGATGGCTGATGGCCCGGCGATCCAGTTGGCCAACATTCGTGCCTTGGGCGCCAAGCAGAACCTGGCGAAAACCCTGCAAATGGTTCGCGAGTTCCGTGAAGGCAACACCGAGACTCCGCTGGTGCTGATGGGTTATTTCAACCCTATCCACATGTACGGCGTGCCACGCTTCATCGCTGAAGCCAAAGAGGCCGGTGTTGATGGCCTGATCGTGGTCGACTTGCCGCCCGAGCATAACGGCGAGTTGTGCGACCCGGCTCAGGCAGCGGGTCTGGATTTCATTCGTCTGACCACGCCAACCACTGATGACGTGCGCCTGCCGACGGTTCTGAACGGCAGCTCCGGTTTCGTTTACTACGTGTCGGTTGCGGGTGTGACCGGTGCAGGGGCGGCGACGCTGGAACACGTTGAAGAGGCGGTTGCGCGTCTGCGTCGCCACACAGATTTGCCGATCAGCATTGGTTTTGGCATTCGTACTCCGGAGCAAGCGGCTTCCATTGCTCGCCTGGCAGATGGTGTTGTCGTGGGGTCGGCATTGATCGATCACATCGCCAATGCGTCGACGCCGGATCAGGCGATTGATGGTGTGCTCAGCCTTTGCGCAGCGCTGTCGGAAGGCGTGCGTCAAGCGCGGGTCAGCTGAAGGTAAAGTTCCTGATACAGAGGAATTAGAGCCTCGCGGCACAGACTAACCAGCAAGACCGAGGGCTTCAGGACTACGTTCTGAGGCCCTTTTTGCTGTATGTGCAGTGAGGAAAGCCCCGATGAAAATGCCGAAACGTCTGATTGCCAGCCTGGGCGTGCTGATGCTGAGTGCCACCCCATTGCTGCACGCGAGCGCTGATCAGCGCGACGATCACGACCATGGCGGCCCTCAGCAGGGTCAATACGATAACCATGGTGACAATCATGGCGATGATCACCGTAGTCATCAGGACAACCATCGCGGGGGCCCTCCGCCCCGGGACTTCGGCCCGGTGCGCCAGACGATTCACGACAATCATGGGTATTTTGTGCGCGGTGCGCCACCACCTCCGGGTATTCATCTGGAACGCGGCCGGCCGTTGCCCCACGGCTATTATGGTGAGCGTCTGGACAATCGCGCGCTGGGTCGCCTGCCGTATTACCCGGGGTATGAATGGCGTCGTGCAGGCGGCGACATTGCGCTGATCGCCGTAGGCAGCGGGGTTGTTTACGAAATTCTGGAAGGGGTTCTTTGATTTAACGTGCAAGCAAAAAAAGGGCTTCGTGGATCATCCACGAAGCCCTTTTTACTAGGGCAGCTCCAACCCGCCAGCTGCCTTGTGCAGCTTTCTCAGATGTTCGCCAACTTGCTTCAGGTTGGCTTCATTGGCGGCCATTTCGGCTGCACGACTCGGTTCGAGCAGCGCTCTCACTTCCTTGTCCAGGTCGCCTGTCAGCACCAGAAGTTGCTTTTGGCGCAGGCTGCTTTCTGATTCCAGGCGTTGCCATTCACTCGGTTGGGGCAATCCATAACCGCTGCTGCCGAGCAGTTCCGCCGGACGGCTGAGGTAGCCGCTGTTGGCCAGAATATCCTTCAAGGTCGCATTGGCCTTGTCCATACCGCCGTTTTCCAGATTCCGAGCACCCAGGTAACGCTGCTTTACTTCGTCCTGAGCCAGCAGCAATTGCTGGCGCAAGGCTGCCTGTTCCAACAACAACAACGCCGCGCTGGCGCGCAGGTCAGCCTGTTCGAACCATTGCCGGCGCTCTACCGCTTTCAATGCCAGCCAGTCTTCGACTTTTTCCTGCTTGATCGGCAAGCGCTTCTTCAACACGTCGAACATGGCTTGATAACGATCGCGGAAGGAGTCGAAGCGATAACCCAGTCGGAGCGCTTCACGTGGGTCATCCAGCACGCTGGTATCCGCCAGCCCGCGCCCCTTGAGCACTTTGAGCAAGCCGTTCGGCATGATGTTATCCAGTCCGACCAGTTGTGCATTATTGGTGCCGCTGCGCAGCAACTTCAGCTCCTCCACCGCGCAGTTGTTGGACAGGAAAAAGTAGCTGCCGTCGTAACTCCAGTGCATCTCGGCGGCGCGCTCCACGACGCCTTCGATCTCGCTGCGCGACAGATTGAGCGGCACCGAGGCGAGGCTGCGCAGTTCGGTCTTGGTGTATTCGTCGATCACTTGGGCCAGTGGCAGGACAAACAGGCGCGACGGGTATTTACCGACCAATCCGTCCCAGCTCGAGAGCTGTACGTCACCGACGAAGGCGCGATAAGACAAGACCAGATGCTGGTCCAGGTCGAGACGGCAGTCGGGCCCCCGTGGTCGTCCTGGCGCACAGATCACCAGTCGCAACATGCTGTGGCCCCAGCGGCTGACCCAGTTCTGATTGGCTTCGGCCAGCAGATAGTCGACGGCATAGACCCGTTCCGGATCCACCTGCCCAAGGGGTTGCTTGGCGAAGTCATTGCCAGCATTGAGGAAGGCGAAGGTTTTGGCGCAGGTGTTTTTGGCTGCCGGCGCCCAGCCGAAGTGTTCCTGGTAGTAGCGATACAGCATTGGACGACGACAGGCGTAGCTCGGGTCGAGTAGGAAATACTCCATGTTGACCGCGACGAACTCTTTGGGACTGTCCGTTTCGTAGATGTCCGGACTGCGGGCGATCTGCTTGTTGTGTTGTTCACGTTCACCGCGACGGCCGACGTATTGTTGCCAGCCGGCCAGGTCGAGCAGGCGTGGATCGTCGCTGAGGGTGAAGCGACGATCATTCTGGCCACGGCACTCGTCAGGAATACCGACCAGTCCGGCACTGTTGTTGCGCCGGGTGCAGCGTTGAATCAATTTACGCTCCGCGTCTGGCCACAGGCGCGAGCGGTCGTAAATGTGGGTGAGCTCGTGCACCACCGTGGCGAGCATTTCCCTGCGTACGGTGCCGTGAGGGCGATAGGTTTTCCTGGTCGCGGCGCTGCCATCGGTAAGGCTGGCGAGCAGGTTGCGGTTCAGGTCGAGTTCGGACACCAGCGATGCCTGGCCGTAGGCATTGCTTGGCATGTTGTCGGTCCAGCCGACATCAATGCGCCGATCCAGTTGCTCGATGAAACGAGGCGGAAGCGCCTGCATGGCTTCATCTAACAGTGCCTGGCTGGCCTGCTGTTGTGCCGGGCTGAGACCTTCAGTCTTGAGTTGTAATTGCAGACTGGCGTGAGCCGCGTTGCCGAACAGCAACATGACCCCGGCCAGCAGCCAGGCGGCTGGCGACTTCACAGGGCGAGGATGGCTTCGGCGAGTACCTGGTCACTGGCATCCCGGGCCTCAGGCACGCGATCGCGCAGGGTGTTGAAAGCCGCTTCGAGGTGCGCGCCACGGATATCGCCGTCGCTGGCAACAAACGTGGCTGCGTCGTCGTGGGCTTCACGAATGATCTTCGAGTCACGGATGGAGGTGGTGGTATCAGAGGTGAAATCAAGCGTGCGCTGGGTGGCACGAATGAGCATGTTACTGGTGGCAACCAGGGTATGGGCCTGTGCCACATCGGCCAGCAACAACAGACCAAGGGTGGCAGCAATCAGCGGGCTACGCATGGAACGACTCCGGGGAAACAAGGATAACTATTGGACGAGAATTGCCAGTGCCAGTTCAAGGTCGCTTGCATGAAGTTTGGGCTGGGTCTGGCGCAGATAAATCAGGGCGGACTCCAGCTGTGCTCCTCGCAATTGGGTGTCGCTGGCGATGAATGCCGCTGCATCATCGTGAGCGGCGAGCAGCAGTTTACGGTCGAAGGGCGCGGAGGTCACCAGACTGCTGCCATAACCACTGGCGACAGTACCTTGTGTGGAAAGATTGAAGGCATCGAAAGCATGTGCCGAGCCCGACCAGCAGGCCACAAGCAATAGGGGCGTGAGCAACAACCTTGAATGAAAACGCATGAGACTCGATAGCTGAAAGCGAGCCCCAAGGCTAGCGCAACGTCCGGTCTAGAGCCAGCGCCGAAACATGGGGACACGTTGGGCGTGTCCCACGTCAGGGCTTTCGCTTAGATGGTCAGGATGGCTTGAGCCAGCTGTGCATCCGTTGCGTTCAGCTGTGGCGCCTGGTGGCGAATGTAATCGAGCGCACTTTCGAGTTTTACGCCGCGGATGGCACCTTCGCTGGCGACGAAGCTGGCGGCATCATCGCGCGCTTCACGCACAATCTTGTTGTCCTTAAAAGAAGAGGAAACGACGTCGGTGGTTGCATCGGACGTGGCCTTTAACGCTTTGACGACAGCGTCAGTGGTCACGACAAAGCTGGTGGCGTTGGCATTGGCAGCCACTGCAAGCAGGGCTGCGACGCTGAGCAAGCGAAGACGGGACATGGTGTATCTCCTTCAGGAAAACCAATTGAGAGGTGGCAAGGTATCTGCTGGATCAGACGCCTGTTGTACAGCGTGCGCCACGTTCCGGTTGATATTAGGCCTGCTTTTAACAGTTCGCACAGCCCGTCTGTTCAGGGTCGGTCGCTAGCGCCAGAACGGTTTATCCAGTTCATTGACGCGATCGGCGTGGCTGATGCCCAGGTCTGAAAGCTGTTGATCGTTTAGCTGACCCAATAGGCGCCGGGTTCTGGCCCGTTCCAGGCCGCGGGAGAGTGCTGCCCACGTACGTTGTAGCCAGGTGAAACAAGGTTTCGCTTGCGGCGCAGGTGCGGAAATATCTTGTAAGTGATTCATGGCGCGATCCGTGTGCTTTGGAATGAGCCTCCATGGTGGCCCTCCCCGTTTTTGCTAAACAGATACACCGCATAGAAATTGTACTTGTACAGTGATCGGTTTTAACAAACTGTACCGCTCTTGCATAACGCTGTTGTTTTTCCGAGTTCGATGGCGCGAAAACGACAARGCCCGTCGTGGTTTCCCACGACGGGCTTTGTTTTTTCAATCTGGAGTGCTGGCAGTGGACCCGAGGGGTCAGGGCCAGCGACGCTAGCTTAGCGCCAGAACGGCTTGCTCAGCTCTTCGTAGCGTTGTGCTTCGCTAATCCCGGCGTCAGCCAGCAGACGCGAATCCAGGCGAGCCAGTTGATGGCGGCTGGAGATGCGGCGCTGCCACAGCATCAGGTTGGCGATAACGCGCAGAGGCATCGAGGCTTGGGTTTTTGCAGCAGTGTCTTCGAAGAACAGGCCGGAACTGAGTGTACGTTCCATGATTGACATCCTTCCGCTTGTGGCGGGATTAGGTAGTGGTTTAACTGGTGCCCATGATCCTCTCGTTTGCCTAGTCACTGTAGATACAGTTCATCTGTATTGTGAGGGCTCAGTTAACTGTTTATAGGCGGTGTACTGGTAAAAATTGAGGCAACTGTATCTATCTGCACTTATTTAGTGCGTTTTCGTGTGAATGGTTTGAAAAGGTAGGGAATTACGGTAGGAAATGACCAGTACAGCAGTACAGTTTTAAACAGATTTCCACGAAACAATAGCGCGCTGACGAAACTGTGTTTGCGTCAGCCGCTATCTGTACCAATTACGCCTTGAGCATGCGCCCTGTTTCTTCCAGGTTGATGTGCCAACTCAGCGCATCGCGCAGGATATGTGGCGTGTGTCCGCCGATTGCACAAGCTGCGGTGAAGTAGTCGTCCAGGGCCTGGCGATAGTCCGGGTGCACACAGTTGTCGATGACGACCCGCGCCCGTTCCCGTGGTGCCAAACCACGTAAGTCAGCCAGACCGATTTCGGTGACGAGGATGTCGACGTCATGCTCCGTGTGGTCAACGTGGCTGACCATCGGCACGACGCTGGAGATTGCCCCGCCCTTGGCAATCGATTTGGTGACGAAGATGGACAGATGCGCATTGCGTGCAAAGTCGCCCGAGCCGCCAATGCCGTTCATCATCCGTGTGCCGCACACGTGCGTGGAGTTGACGTTGCCATAGAGGTCGAACTCCAGCGCCGTGTTGATACCGATAATGCCCAGTCGACGCACCACTTCCGGGTGATTGGAGATTTCCTGTGGGCGCAGCACCAATTTGTCCTTATAGCGCTCAAGGTTGCCAAACACGTCGGCATTGCGACGACTCGACAAGGTGATCGAGCTGCCCGACGCAAAGCTCAGCTTGCCGGCATCGATCAGGTCGAATGTCGAATCCTGCAGTACCTCGGAATACATGGTCAGGTCTTCGAACGGTGAGTCGATCAGGCCGCACATCACTGAGTTGGCGATGGTGCCGATACCGGCCTGCAATGGGCCAAGCTTGTTGGTCATCCGTCCGGCAGCCACTTCCTGCTTGAAGAAGTTGATCAGGTGGTCGGCGATGGCCTGGGTCTCGGTGTCCGGTGGCAACACCGTGGAGGGGGAGTCGGATTGATTGGTGATCACGATCGCGACGATCTTCTCCGGCGGGATCGGGATGGCGGTGCTGCCAATGCGATCATCGACCTTCACCAGTGGAATCGGCGTGCGGGTCGGGCGGTACGTCGGGATATAGATGTCGTGCAGGCCTTCCAGGTTCGGGTTGTGCGCCAGGTTGATCTCGATGATCACGTGTTTGGCGAAAATCGCGAAGCTGGCCGAGTTGCCGACCGATGTGGTCGGTACGATATGGCCCTGTTCGGTAATGGCAACGGCTTCAATCACCGCGATATCCGGCAATTTGAGTTGTTGGTTGCGCAGTTGCTCCACGGTTTCCGAGAGGTGCTGGTCGATGAACATCACTTCGCCTGCGTTGATGGCTTTGCGCAGGGTGCTGTCCACCTGGAAGGGCATGCGCCGCGACAGTACACCGGCTTCGGTCAGCTGTTTGTCGAGGTCGTTACCCAGGCTGGCACCGGTCATCAGGGTGATTTTCAGCGGCGTGACCTTGGCGCGTTCGGCCAGCGCGTGAGGTACGGCTTTCGCTTCGCCGGCGCGGGTGAAACCACTCATGCCGACGGTCATGCCGTCCTCAATCAGAGCGGCAGCGTCGGCAGCGCTCATCACTTTATCCAACAACGAAGGCAGGCGAATACGGTCACGGTACATGGATTGTTATCTCGGGCAACGGGTAGCAGGATGCGCAGTCTAGTGAATTTCGCGGGCGCCTGTCCCGCTACCAAGGTCGCAAACGAGGCGTCTATTCAGCGGGTTTCAAGTAAAACACTGTTACCGGATCGGTAACAACGCGGCAAATTGTCCAGCGTTTGCGCAAACAAAAACGCCCCGACAAGTCGGGGCGTTCAGTGTAGCAGCGGAGGGTTACTCGACCGCTTTAACCATATCTTCGATGACTTTCTTGGCGTCGCCGAAGACCATCATGGTTTTGTCCAGGTAGAACAGTTCGTTATCCAGGCCGGCA
The DNA here is from genome assembly GCF_056405815.1 of Pseudomonas sp. P1_F1_2. Classification (NCBI taxonomy): domain Bacteria; kingdom Pseudomonadati; phylum Pseudomonadota; class Gammaproteobacteria; order Pseudomonadales; family Pseudomonadaceae; genus Pseudomonas; species Pseudomonas sp. P1_F1_2. The sequence continues at coordinate 28,258 of NZ_JBFUBK010000070.1, forward strand.
TAACCGCTGGCCATCGAACGTTTGTTGACGATGATCGTCTTGGCTTTGAACGCTTCGAGAATCGGCATGCCGGCAATCGGCGATTTCGGATCGTTCTTGGCGGCCGGGTTGACCACGTCGTTGGCGCCCAACACCAGCACCACGTCGGCCTGGCCGAACTCGGAGTTGATGTCTTCCATCTCGAACACCTGGTCGTAAGGCACTTCTGCCTCGGCCAGCAACACGTTCATGTGGCCAGGCATACGACCGGCAACCGGGTGGATCGCGTACTTCACGGTCACGCCGCGATGAGTCAGCTTCTCGGTCAGCTCCTTGAGCGCGTGCTGGGCACGGGCCACTGCCAGGCCGTAGCCCGGAACGATGATCACGGTATCGGCGTTGGTCAGCAGGAACGTCGCGTCGTCAGCCGAGCCGGATTTCACCGGGCGGGCTTCCTGGGCGCCGGCCGGTCCTGCGTCGGCCGTGTTGCCGAAGCCGCCAAGCAGCACATTAAAGAAGGAACGGTTCATCGCCTTGCACATGATGTACGAGAGGATCGCACCGCTTGAGCCCACCAGCGAACCGGCGATGATCAGCATCGAGTTGTTCAGCGAGAAGCCGATACCGGCTGCCGCCCAACCGGAATAGCTGTTGAGCATCGACACAACCACCGGCATGTCTGCGCCGCCAATCGGGATGATGATCAGCACGCCCATCACGAAGGCCAGGACCAGCATCAGCGCAAAGGCATTGAGATTGCCGGTCATCATGAAGGTCACGCCCAGAGCCAGTGTGGCCAGGCCCAGCAGCAGGTTCAGTTTGTGCTGACCGCTGAACTGTACCGGTGCGCCCTGGAACAGGCGGAACTTGTACTTGCCCGAGAGCTTGCCGAAAGCGATGACCGAACCGGAGAAGGTGATTGCACCGATGGCTGCGCCAAGGAACAGTTCCAGGCGGTTACCGGCCGGAATCGAATCGCCCAGTTGCTTGACGATGCCCAGTGACTGCGGCTCAACGACAGCAGCAATAGCGATGAACACGGCGGCCATACCGATCATGCTATGCATGAAGGCGACCAGTTCCGGCATCTTGGTCATCTCGACGCGCTTGGCCATGATCGAGCCGGCGGTGCCGCCGACCAGCAGGCCAACGATAACGTAACCGATGCCGGCGGTGGCCAGTTCAGCGCCCAGCTTGTAGATGAGGCCCACGGTGGTGAGGATCGCCAACGCCATGCCGAGCATGCCGTAGACATTGCCGCGCCGAGACGTGGTTGGGTGCGACAGGCCTTTGAGGGCCTGGATGAAGCAGATCGACGCGATCAAGTAGAGCGTCGTGACAAGGTTCATGCTCATTACTTAGGCGCCTCTTCTTTTACGACTTTCGGGGCTTTTTTCTTGAACATCTCAAGCATTCTGCGGGTGACCAGGAAGCCACCAAACACGTTCACCGCTGCCAGGGCCACCGCGAGGGTGCCCATGGTTTTGCCCAGCGGCGTCACCGTCAAGGCCGCTGCCAGCATGGCGCCGACGATGACGATTGCCGAGATGGCGTTAGTCACCGCCATCAACGGTGTGTGCAGCGCAGGCGTAACGTTCCAGACCACGTGATAACCGACATAAATCGCCAGCACGAAGATGATCAGGTTGTAGATACCGGGGGAGATAAGCTCTTCCATCGTCTGAATCCCTGCTTAGGCGTTTTTGCGGATGACTTGGCCGTCGCGGCACATCAGGCACGCGGCGACGATATCGTCTTCTAGGTTCACTTCGAATTGGCCTTCTTTGTTGAAGACCAGCTTCAGGAAGTCCAGCAGGTTACGGGCGTACAACGCCGACGCATCTGCCGCCACTTCACCGGCCAGATTGGTCGGGCCGCAAATGGTCACGCCGTTTGCAACGACGACCTGATCCGCCACGGTCAGCGGGCAGTTGCCGCCCTGGGCCGCCGCGAGGTCGATGACCACCGAGCCCGGCTTCATCTGCGCCACCGTTTCGGCGCTCAACAGAGTCGGTGCCTTGCGGCCCGGGATCAGTGCCGTGGTGATAACGATGTCAGCCTGCTTGGCGCGTTCGTGTACGGCCAGGGCCTGACGTTGCATCCAGCTGGCGGGCATTGGACGCGCGTAACCGCCGACACCGACAGCGCACTCGCGCTCTTCATCGGTTTCGYACGGCACGTCGACGAATTTCGCACCCAGGGATTCGATTTGTTCCTTCACCGCCGGACGTACGTCCGAGGCTTCGATAACCGCGCCCAGACGCTTGGCGGTGGCAATCGCCTGCAATCCGGCCACGCCTGCGCCCAGAATCAGCACGCGCGCTGCTTTCACGGTACCTGCTGCTGTCATCAGCATCGGCATGAAGCGCGGGTAGTGATGAGCAGCCAGCAACACCGCTTTATAGCCGGCGATGTTCGCTTGGGAGGACAGCACATCCAGGCTCTGTGCACGGGAAGTGCGTGGCGCAGCCTCCAATGCAAAGGCGGTAATGCCGCGCTCGGCCAGCTTGGCAATGGTTTCATTGCTGAACGGATTGAGCATGCCCACCACAACGGTGCCGCTTTTAATCAGCGTCAGCTCGCTGTCGCTGGGGGCGACCACCTTGAGAATCAGCTCTGCACCAAACGCATCATTGGCGCTGCCAATGGTTGCGCCTGCCGCTTCATAGGCACTGTCGACAACGCTGGCGTTAACGCCGGCGCCGCTTTGCACAGTGACTTTATGACCCTGGCCGATCAGCTTCTTGATGGTTTCCGGGGTTGCAGCAACCCGCGTTTCACCCGTCTGGGTTTCGAGAGGAACACCAATGTGCACGTCAAATCTCCTGCGTGATCTTATTGAGTAAACCCAGGCACTACGGATGGTGCGGCTGGGGCGGCCGATCAGCACGATCCCGCCAAATCAAGGCGGGGCGCGGCATTTTGCAGGCGAACTTTGTGCCCTTCAAGGGGTTATGACGGGTGACGGAAAATTAACTACAAGTCACCCCGTGACCGAATGTCGCAACTAACCGGCTGCACCCCATGCAGGCCGTGACTTACAGGAGTTTTTGTCGAAATTACAGAAATTACATATCTTTACGCTGAATGAGGCGTTATAGACCGCAAATAGAGGCTCAAAGCCACGTCTTCAGGCGCTTCTGGGACGTTGGTGCTGCCTTTCGGTACAGTCTGTGAATATGCGACATATAGTTATATCTGTAGGGCTTTTAATTTGCTGACTACGGGGTCAGTTAATCCCTTGAAGCCTTTATCCCTCTAGGTTGTAGCTGTGAGCCTGATTGAGCAGCCAGTCGCGAAATGCTTTCAAAGAGGCTGATTCCACCTTTCGCTCGGGAATCATCAGGTAATACGCCTTGATGCTGGACAGTGCCTGGGGGTTGGCAATCACCAGTCGTTTCTCCGCCAGTTCACGCTGAATCAGGAACGGAGGGATTAGCGCAATCCCCATGTCATGCATCGCGGCTTGAGCAAGCATGGAGAATAGCTCGTAGCGCGGTCCTGTCATGTCCCGAGGGATATTCAGCTGTTGGGAGTTGAACCACTGACGCCATGCATAAGGGCGGGTGGTCTGTTGCAGCAGGGGGAGGTCGGCGATTTCGTCAGGTGTCAGCCGAGTCTTTTTTCCCAGTAGGTTCGGACTGCACACTGGCATCGGATTTTCCCCCATCAACCTGTGGGACTCGGTACCGGACCAATCGGCGTCACCGAAGTAAATCGCCGCATCAAAATCAGTGTCGGCAAACAGGAACGGGCGGGTGCGGTTGGTGAGGTTGACCGTCACCTCCGGGTGCTTGTGCTGAAAGTCTTTGAGTCTTGGCAGCAGCCATTGAGTGCCGAAAGTCGGAACTACCGCCAGTTCGATCACATTGGCGCCCTGTTGCCCCATTACCGACAACGTGTCCCGTTCCACTGCGTCGAGCTGTGTGGCCACGCGGCGACTGTAGGAAAGGCCGGCCTCCGTCAGTTTCACCCCGCGCCGCGAGCGTCGGAACAGTTCGACGCTGAGGAACTCCTCCAGGCTGGCGATCTGTCGGCAAATCGCACCCTGGGTCAGCGAAAGCTCCTGGGCGGCTTTGGTGAAGCTTTCATGCCGTGCGGCCGCTTCAAAGCTGATCAGGGCGGTGGTGCTGGGGATTTTCCTGCGCATGTACGTCAACCTCACTAATACATCGCATAAAGGCTCTTTTGCGATGTTTCGGAGTGAGAATTTAGCACAACAGTATGCGAAATCCTCGTTTGCCGTAATGCCGAACCCGGCCTAGGATCAGTCCACGTTATTTGACCCGATTCGAGAGGACACACTC
>NZ_JBFUBK010000071.1:0-32330 GCF_056405815.1 Pseudomonas sp. P1_F1_2
CTGCGGCTGCGGTAGGGACCGTCCATTTGTTCAGCGGTATGCGGAAAATCTTGAAAATGGCCACGCAGATGGCCGCATAGGTCAAAACGAGCAATAGATCCATGGCTTAGATTCCCTCACCGCGATTGTCCGACGCCGGGATGTGCCCCGCAGTACGTGTCGCCGCTTCCAGTTGCTCAATCCGATTGTTCAGGGCAGCAACCTGTTCCTCCAGACGAACGACATGGACCTGCGTCGACTTGCCATCACCAAATCCCCAGCCCCGATCGTCCCGGTACGCCATCGCCCAGATCCACAGAAATGGCCAAAGGGCATGCAGGGTGAACAGGCTGACCCAACCGGTTGCATGGATCGCATCCTGGTGCGGGTGATTTCGGTGCACGGCGATTTCGTAAGGAATGTCGTGCAGTGCGATGACCCCGTAAAACAGGACAAACCCGACAAAAAACAACAGGCCTAATGCGAAATAATCAAGCATGACGGACGCCTCCGGGCACGAGCAATGTATTGGGCTCAGTGTAGTCACGGATTTTATGAGTGCGGGCAGTCCTGAAAGCTGAAAGTAAATAAAGAAGCGCTGCGTGCACCGGCACGTATTGTTTGGCGCGCGGTTGGATGGACTTGTCGATGCGCCGCAATGCATCTGCGACGGCACGCACACGCACACGCACACGCACCGTAAAAGGAATCAGTTCAAAAAAAACCATAACAACTCCGGCAATTCAATTGTCCGCGAATGCAGGCTTGCCTTGGCACATGGCCAATGACAGAGCCTGCAGGCGAGCTATTGAAAGGATCTTCTTAATTGTTGCGGTGTTCTAGGTCGTTTTATGCGACCGATAGTAATTGTCATTTACTGGCATCCAGCACGACGCGGTAACGCGCCTTGCCACTGCGCAGATGGTCGATGGCCTCGTTGACCTGGCTCATCGCAAACACCTCGACCTGCGGCAGGATCTGATGACGCGCGCAGAATTCCAGCATGGTCGCGGTGTTGCTGGGCGAACCGACCGGCGAGCCAGACAGGCTCTTTTGCCTGGGAATCAGGTCGAACACATGCACTGGAATGGCGCTGGGCACTATGCCCACAAAATGCAGGCGACCTTTACCCCGCAAGGTGGCGAGCATGGCCGCCCAATCGAGGTCTGCGCTGGCACTGACCAGGAGAAAATCCAGGGTCCCGGCAATGGATTTCAGGGCATTACTGTCGGTAGAGGCAATGACGTTGTGCGCACCAAGGCGCTTGGCTTCATCCTGCTTGCTCAGCGATGAGGTAAAAGCCGTGACCTCGCAGCCCCAGGCATTAAGAAAGCGCAATGCCAGGTGACCAAGGCCCCCGATCCCGACCACACCGACCCGGTCAGTGGGCTTGACGCCAAACTCCACCAGCGGGTTGAACACCGTCGAGCCGGCGCAGAACAATGGACCGGCCTTGGCCGGGTCGAGCGCGTCCGGAATCGGCAGAGCCCAGGCCCAGTGTGACCGCAGGCGGTCGGCGAAGCCTCCGTTGCTGCCGATGATGGTCGGTTTGGCCGTGTTGCAGAGCTGGTGAGAGCCTTCGATACACGAAGAACAATGCATGCAACTGCCCTTGAACCAGCCAATGCCCACCCGTTGTCCCATTTCGAGGCCGCGTACCTGTGGGCCCATGCGAACAATACGGCCGACCACCTCGTGACCGGGGATAAACGGGTAGTGGCTGATACCCCATTCGTTGTCGATCATCGACTGGTCGGAATGGCAGACGCCGCAATACTCCACGGCGACTTCTACCTCATCGCTTCCCAGTGGGCCGGGATCATAGCTATAGCGTTCCAGTGGAGCGCCTGCTGTCGTTGCGGCCCAGCCGGTGAATGTCGTGAGTTCGGTGCTGTCGCTCATGGGATACCTCCAAATCAGGAGGCCGCTCGGGAGGCGCGGCGTCGACAGGCAAGTGTAGCGGGTCGTTTGGCGTTGTCCCGGTTAGCGATGGGTGGGGCAGACGCGTGGGGCAGGGGGCTGCAACCGGGTGTCTACACCGCTATCGGCCCGGCTTATCCCTGTTTGGTAGAGAAAAAAGCAGGCATCTGGAGCCCGTAGTAAATGACGAGAAACCTGAACCCTGAGGTGAATATCAAGGCGATCCAGCCGGCGATTTGAATCGTGGGGAATGTATCGCGCAGCAAGACGTACAGGATGCACCCCAGCAGGATTGGCGTGGCGTATATCTCGCGTGACATTAACAACGAAGCCCTGCCAGCCAGCACATCACGGGCGATGCCGCCGCCAATGCTGGTCAGCAAGCCCATCATTACTGCCAAAGGTGCCGCGAGCTGCAAAGACAGCACTTTTTCAGTGGCAACTATTGCGAACAGCGCGGCCGCAAAACCATCGAGATACAGCAGCAGCTGATAGCGTTTATGCAATCTATTGGTGAGAAAAAAAGCCACCAGTGAGGTAACCAATGCGACCCAGATGTAGTTGAAGTCTGCAAACCAGAAAATCGGTTGATCGAGCAACAGGTCGCGAAGGGTGCCACCACCAATAGCGGTGATGATCCCCAAAACCACGGCTCCGAACAGATCGACACCGACTCTTTGGATAGCCAGCAACCCGGTAATGGCGAACACGGCGGTGCCCAACATTTGCTGAAAATAAAGCATCCGTTACTCCGTTCTCAGGTTGCCCATCAGGTGAGCTATGGCGATAGTCTAGTGGGTTTGCGCATTTTCGAGCCTGGATAAGCGCCACGACTGAAACCGGGATGACAGAGATTTTCTGTTAGCTCAACCAAAGAGCTATTTAGTCGAGTTATGTAGCTAACGTACGCGATTATGTTGTTATCTATCGAAATGTAGTGAGGAGAGTTACCAGCATGACTCGAAAATCACCCCGCATCAATGAGGTCATCACGGCGCTCGATCTGGAGCCTCATGTAGAAGGAGGCTACTACCGCAGAACCTATCAATCCGATGATCAGAGTCTCGTCACAACAACCGGTGGCCAGCGTTACCGGATGACGTCCATTTATTACCTGTTAACGAGAGATTCCCCGGTTGGCCATTTCCACCTGAACCAGTCCGACATTGTTCATTACTACCATCTGGGCGATGCCATTGAGTACACGCTCATTTTTCCGGACGGCACTCTGACAACCGTCACGATGGGCAGCGATGTCATCGCGGGAAAATGTTTGCAATTGACTGTACCGGGCGGCGTTTGGAAAGCTTCGCGGCTTACGGACGGATTGGCGGGATTTGGTCTGATCAGCGAAGCGGTGTCGCCAGGGTTTGATTTTGCGGATATGGAAATGGGTGATCGGCAAAAGCTCAGCGAACAGTTTGCCGAGCATTCGATGTTGATAGAAAGGCTCACGCACGGAAGTACGCAGAAGCAAACATTAGAAGCTGCTAACAGTGCACAACGTACTTAGTTTTCATAAATATATCAAATTAAGCTCGATTATTTCTGAAATTTGAGTGCCATTTTTGCTGAATATTTTATGAAGTAAAAAAAATATAAGGAAGCTGATTGAAGTAAAAAAAGTATTAGGCTTAAGAAAATCTGCGTGTGGCTGAAATTATGAATGTGGGAATCGTGAGTAACAATTGTCACATGAACGCGTGTTTGGTTCATCCAACCAAGCTTTGCTTTATCTCGATAGAGTGATGAGTCACCAACGACGTGCGTCGCAAGTACCTGAAAAAGCTATACAATGTGGCGGCTAGGTGATTTTTTTTCTGAAAACATCCCTAATGTTGTTCTGGTCGGATACATCGTACATCGCAGTGGTTGCAATGTCTGCGAGACCTAACGCAGTTTTGGTGGTATTGAGACCATACTCACGAATCAAGTCGGAAGCTAATGTACTTCGAGCGTCGTGCGGTTTCATGACGTGTACACCAGCGTACCGACAGCGTTCACCAAGGGCTCGCCACAATCCATTTGGACTAATAGGCGAAAGGGGTTTGCCGCCCTTGCTCATGCGATAGAGGATGGCCCCTGAGTGGATATTAAACCGCACCAACTCAGCGAGCCATTCTCGTAACGGCTGGATAGCCCAAGCTGCAAGGTACTTATCGATCAAGTGATCACCTTTGACCGTTACTTGGAACATCCCCTCATCGAGGTTCAGATCTTGGATTTGCAGTCGGGTTGCTTCCGCTCGCGGTACCCCAGATCCAAACAAGATGCACAACATTGCTTTATCGCGCAATCCCAATACTGTCCTCATATCCTCATCACAACTCTGAAGTAACCGGCGTCGATCCTTTTCCTTTATGTACTGACCTGTACCCAAATGGTGCTCACCCTTCGGCGCTCGGACCTTTCTCATGGGCTCGTACTGGTCACGATGGACCAAATGGTGAATCACGCATGACTCAACAACTCCACGTACAGCATAGAGATAGATACGAATCGAGGCGTTAGACGACCTTCCGCGCCAATGCTCAACCATTTGAGCCAATTCCGGAGCACCAATCTGATCCCAGGGCACCATCTGTAGTGGCGCCTCCTCGTACCCTAATTCGTCGGCAGCCTTTCGTAGGCCATGCAGCACCGTCGTTCGACTGTTCTTGGCCAACCGGCTTAGGAAAGCATCCATTGCAAAACCGACACTGTAACCATGCGATCGGTCAGATGCAGGTATGGACGGCGATCCATTATTGCTAGAAGTAATTTTCAGGCTCTTTTTCATTTTAATGAAACCACAAAGTTATGAAATCCCTAAACATTTTTAGATACAGACATCTCAACGAGCTAAACGATTAGGTTGAAAACCAATCTGTGTCTGACTCTGTGAATCGTAGCTCAAGGGTTTATGGAGGAATTAAAAAATATTAAAAACATAAACTAATGGAGCGGTCTGTCATATCTAGCAAAATCGATGATTTTGAGAAAAAATAGCTATAAAACATTCGGTTTTTAATATGAATCGTTATGTCGCTAGAAAATATTCAGGCTAACGTTTAGGAATTAAGAAGGGTTGAAAAATTTTATTGGTGAGATGGAAAATGACTTCCCTAAAATCGAAAATGCGAAAAAAATTAATGCTTTCCCATGGGGCCAGGAAGAACACCAAAAACACTCTATGGATCACCTATAGTCACAAGCTTAATCGGGATATTGCATTGGCGAGCAATAATGAATGTATTTATTGGGTCGCTTGTTTAGAGGCGAACCCGCAGATAAGGAGTTTTGAATTCGGTTTTATTGTAGACGTTAAAATTGACCGAGAAGAATGCTTCCAGACAAAGGAGCTAATAAAAGTTGATCTAAAAACTGGGGGATTGGAGTTGCATGGTCTTTCATCTGGAAACGGTGGAAAAATTTCTTTTGAAGGGACTGCCATAATTAACGGAGTCGAAAGACCAATGACATACACCAGTGTGTTTGGTGATTATCTCGCTGAAAAATCTAAGAGTGCTGCAAGATGGCTTAAATTAATTGCGTTCACGGCGCAGGTTAAAAATGAGGTGTGTGAAATAGAATATGAGGCGTTAAATTTGGTAGTGCGGAGTTTAAGCAGTGGAACTGTCGGCCAGCTATTAATGATGACTGATAGACATGACCCAATGATAATCTTGGGTATGATATCCCGCATGGCGATTTCTGGTGATATTTCTGTAGACCTAACGGATTTGCCGTTTGGAATAAATACAATATGGAGGCTGGCGTGAGAGAAAGAAGATCTCGCTTGGATGTTGAAGCATCCATTCGTGCCTCTATGCCTTGGCCAGAGGTACTTATTGAGGATATGTCCGCAAAAAATCGAAGTTTGTTTATCAATCGTCAACGAGCAATTCTTTTATATTTGGAAGGCGAACCTTTGGACTCGATTTTTGAAATAACGAATATTACCAAAACTGAGATTCATCGCTTGATAAAGCGTTGTTTAAGTATAGCCCCTGACGGGTTGGTATGGGGTAACCGTGCTCTGATAATAAACAATCGCCAAAAAAGCTACGAAAGATCAGCGGTATTATTGCCCAAGCTTCCTGAACATAAGGCTGGATACTCAGGTGTTTTTTACCAGTTATTGGCGAAATATCCAGAGTTAAAAGAAAAAATTATTTCAAAAATTCTAAATAAGAAAAACAACAACGAAATTAACGAATTTCGAATTAAGCCGGCATTTATCCATCAATTTTTTTTAGATTATCTAAAAAAACAAGGGCATCCTAAGACTGACTGGCCGTTCAATACAAAGCATTTAGGGCTACGTTCCATCACATCGTTCGTTGAAGAGGTAATTAACAGTAATTTCGACCAGGCAGTCATGGTGTACGGTGAGAAGGACGCGCAGGCACATCTCTCTGTTGGCACCGGGAAAGAGCCGGCTTTTAGATTTCTGGAACCTCTTGAAGCAGTAGAGGTTGACAGTCACAAAATTGATGCAGAGTGGACGATCGGCATCAGCAATGGAGAGGGCTTGAAAAGTTATATTAATATAAAAAGGCTTAACATACTTGCTTTGGTCGATCGAGCGTCGACTGCTGTTCTATGGTTTTTATTAGTGTATAGTAGCGAAGTCAGTGCTGCTGACGTCGTGAGAGTCATAACTGAAAGCTTGCGTGCGGAGTTACCAAAGCCCGAAAAAAATCTTTTAGACATGAACTTAAAAGGTGATGCAGGATTTCCTGCAGAAAAATTTGAGTCAATTAAACATGCACTTCCAACTGTATTGATGCCCGACAACGCATTGGCCAATCTGGCAAATGCGGTTTCTGTAAAACTAAGAAACGAGCTTGGTTTTTCTTTATGCTTCGGTGCACCAGGGCATTTTGAAATACGGCCTAATGTGGAACGGACATTTCGGGAGCTTGAGAAGGCAATATTTCACAGGTTTCCAAGTACTACTGGCTCCAATCCATTTAAGGGGCGGGCCGAAGATGGAGTTTCAGTGGCACGAAGTTTGAAGATGGAAGCGGATGTGGTAGAAGAAATCGCATACCATCATTTTGCTCAGCACAATGCTTTACCTAGTGAAGGAATAAGTTATTTATCGCCGCATGAGTTTATACGGCAAAAATTGGATCTCAGTCACAGCCACTTTATCTGCCGAAAGTTATTACAGCATCAAATCAGTAAAATCACGCATTATCGAATTATAGAAAAATTGACAGTTAAATGTTATCCCAGTAGAGGGGTAAGACCTTATGTTCAACTCGATAGAGTTCGGTACTCGAGCGACATTCTAAGGGGCGCGGCATGGCTGAAAAATAAAAAAATATCGGTTGAAATCGATGAGCAAGATCTGAGGGCAGTCAGAGCGTACTTTCCAGACGGTAGTTTGCTTGGTACCCTGAAGGCCGTGGGGAAATGGTCAATAACTAAGCATAGTCGTAAAACCAGAAAAGCTATAAATAGCCTGAAATCTGCGCGACTGATGATTGTGACGGATTTTGATGACCCAGTGATTAGCTATTTCAAGCACTTAACCAATATTGCTACAAGTACAAGTTCTCCACAGAGTGATGCACTGGTCTCGGCAGTCAAAACAATCCGAAGTGCCGCAACTGAGTTAAATCGATTAGTGCATGAGGCGGACTCTTTCGATAGCAATATCGCACTTGGTCACGACCCATCGGAAGAAATAGTTGAAGAAAGTAGTCTTGCTAGTGCGAGGGAACATGGCGATGAGCTGAAGGAACTTGGAGTCGCACAAAAAAATGAATTTCATTCGGTTATGCCTAATGCTATGCCTGATCTCAAAAAACTAATAAAGGGTCTTTAGCTGGAGCGATAAATTTATGCTCTTCGATCCAAATGACATAGAGCAACGTGATGCTTTATTATCAGATCATCCGATGGTGAGAAAAAAGTTTGTTGCATTAACTCCAACCATTGAGCACGCCTACAGGATGGTGCGGGAACGAATCTGGCTGAGCAGCCCAAGTGTTTATTTTTTTTCAACGCCCAGGATGGGCAAAACTCAATGCGCTAAAGCGATTAAGCATTTAACGTCTCAAGAGTTTCCGGACAAATACGTAGTGCTTGCGAGTTGCGATCTGTCCCACACTGAGCATTTGATTCAGACTATCGCAAACGCAATTGGGCTATACCGTAAAGCTCGAGAACCCATAGACAAGTTAAGAGAACGGATTATAGTTCACATTATCTGCGAGCTATCCTCTACTGATGGAAGCCATTTTCTTCTCGTCTTGGATGAGATGCAAGCTCTCGGAGAGAGAGACTATCAAAACCTTCAAGTTGTTCAGAATAGGTTAAAATTGCTGGATATTTCGATGACTACCATTGGTTTTGCACAGACTGAAATCAATAGTGTGCGGACGTCATTTGTAGCCGCTAACCAATCTGCCCTTGTGGCTCGGTTTCTGAGTGAAAGAATCGAGTTTTCCGGATGCACATCCAAGGAATGGTTGGAGGCAGTGCTCCGGTCTTTTGATGAAATTATGATGTACCCTCTAGATAGTAACTGTAGTTATACTCATTTTTTCTTACCTAAAGCGTTTTCGTCAGGATTCAGACTTTCCTTTTATTCATCAATGTTTTTTGACTGTGCCGTTGCTGCGGTGTCGGGTTCTAATAAGAAGATTATCCCAGTAGAACACATGTTTCACTCTGTCGAACTGGTCTTGGTAAATGCGCGCCTCATCGATGATGCGGGTTTTGTGCTTAGTGTTGACTTGGTGAAGCAAGCGATATTGAAGTCCGGCATGGCGGAGTTTGCCAAAGTGATCGGGGGCGTTCATGAATAATATTCTGTCATTCCCAAAAAAAATCGCCCGATTCGAGTCTTCTTGGTTGTTATTCGTTAAGGCGTTATTGATAAATGAAATTAACACCAACGATTTTTTTTCAATTATTAATAAGCTCCCTATAAAAATCACGCCCTCTTGCTTCCATTGGTGGGAAAGTCATCAAGTTGATTTGCCTGTCCTCGCTAGGGTGCTGGGTCTACCGCAACTTACAATACATCAGGCATTTATTGACTGTCTAATATCTTCTAATTACTGTGCGGGCGATGTGAGAATTAGACATTGCCCATTGTGCATAGATCATAACTATCACTCTACTTTTTTTCAAATTCCTTGGTTGATTAACTGTCCTTGGCATGAAATTGCTCTTGAGGAGTGCAAAGTATGTTCATCCCTTTTAGGAGGCCGCACGATGGAAAAAGTCAAGTCTGGTGACTCAGCTAAAAATTGCTCGCATATCACTTCTCTGAGCAACTCCACCTTCCCAATAGTTACTCTTCCAAAAAAAGATTTAGAAAATATGATTCAGTGGAGTGATGCCACTACGGAGTGGTTAAGAAAAGTGCAATCCTTGGCTCTTGAAGATATATGGGAATTAATGTCGCAACCTCCGGAACGTGACTGGAATCGAAATGCTTTTTTATTTTTTCGTTTTGCAGAACAGGAAATAGGGATGGCCACATTTGATATTCCTGCACCTTGCTGTGAAGTAAAGTACGTATTGATGGATTCGTATTCAAGTCACAATTATGACTCTGTAGTCGATGAGGCATACAGGGAAGATCTGCTGAGTTCCTTCCGAGCTATTAGAAGGTATTTTTTCAACCGCTTCATTCGCAGTCATAGAAAGTGCTTCAACGTCATAAGGCGCTTGGATGTAATACAGAGTTCGAGGCTGGATCTAACGGTTTGCTGTGGGTGCGTGATTGCTTATTTCGCCTGGATGATGGCTTACAGTGACTTTTTCAGAATTGGGGAGTGTGTCGGAAAAATAGGCCCTACAGTGGAGGGGGAGGATGTGTGGGATAAAGCATTGCGACGTAAAAGTAAGCATGAAATTTTGAAATTGGTTTATTTAAAATTCAATGATATCTGGGCTGCTTTAGAACTCAATGCCCAGCGCCTGCCGCAGTGTTCAATTCTTGTGGTGTACAAAAATCAAATCAGAATCAATTTTTTAAAGCCAACTAATTTTACATTTTCCTCTCGTCAAACTCCTGGCGCACCCCAAGGCACTATCCGATACTATTGTGCAGCGGATGCTTTTCTTCAACATAGAAACACCCTGCGTTGTACCAGCCGCTCTGGTAATGTATTGGTGCTCACGGATAAAGAGTACTATCCAGATTTCAATGCAGTTAGTCTCGCTCCCAGCAGGATTTTTGTACTGGCTGATCGCACAAAAATGTATAAGACTTTGGGTTATATAAATGTATAGATAATTAGTGATCTAGGCGGTGTGCTGATGATTTATAAGGATTCCAGTTTCAGGTTGGCTACCTATGGTGGAGGGGGTGGAGGGGTGGAGAATTAGAAAGGCGCAATCGAAGTATCATCTTGTTTTGGGCGGCAGTAACGTGTTGTAGAGTCGTATGTATGTATTTTTCAAGTGATATTTGTGTAAGTCTCCATCTGGCCCATTAATGCCAAACAAATTCACGCCCAACCCCAGTTTACGCTGGTGACTATTTCCAGTATCTGAGTACGCGCGGCCCTTCAGCTTTATCGATTACGTTGTTTTGACTTTATGTGTGATCGAGCTCGTCGTTTATGACGCTGGCACTCATGATTACCATCGTCGTTTTTTAGCATTATCATTTGACCACGCAATCTGGATTATTGTCTTCGGGCAATTGAAGGTTAGTAAGTAAGGTTGTGGCTCGACTGTTTAATAGAAGCCTGCCTGAAAGTAACCCATCACCGTGGCGACGCTACGGTGCTCAGTCATGGCCATCACATCACCGAGCGGCACTCCCTGGCGCCCGGCTTCGGTGACGAAGCCCGAACGCAGGCTGTGTGCGGCCCAGTCGCCCTCCAGTCCGGTCAGTTGCGCCCGACGCTGGATGATGCGCGCCACCTGGTCGGCTGACAAAGCTGTGGTAGTTACGTTGCCACCCTTGTACAGCCGGCGGAACAGCGGGCCGCTGCCAGCGGGTGCGGCAGCCAGCCAGGCGGCGAGGGCCTGCGCTGCCGGGCCACGTAGTGGCTTCTCACGACGGACGCCGCCGGTGTCGGTCTTGGTCGCACCCAAGGCATACAGCCAGGTGTCGGCATCCAGTTGGCGCACATCATTGACTTGCAGGCCGACAACTTCCGAACGGCGCCTACCGCCACCGCTCCAGGCCAGCAGGAGCAGAGCGCGGTCACGAACCCCGCGCACGCCGTCACTGCAGGTGGCGAGCAGCGCCTGCAGCGGCTCGAGCACGATCGCCGTTTTCTTGCGCACGCTTACACCCTGACGCGACTGGTCTTTACGTGCCTCGCGCAGCAACGTCTTCAACGCCGATGCCTCGCATGGACTGTCCCATTCATTGATCCGATGCCATTTACCGAGCACTGCAAGACGATGACGGACCGTGTTGAACGCCAGCGGCCCCAGTTTGGCCTTGACCCGGGCGGCGACCAGCGCGGCGTCGATCGCCGGCGGCAGCAGGTGCGCCCAGCTGCTGTCTTCCAGTGGGCGGGCCAGATGATCGAGGACAAACTGCACCGCCACCGTCGCCGGCAGCGGACCATTACCCAGCGGCAGACCGTAGCGCAGCTGCAGCCAGGCCGACCAGTAGGTGAGGGCGCTGCGGTAGCTGCGCACAGTATTGGCCGCGGTGCCGGCGGCAATAAACGCCGCCGCGGCCTGCTCGGCGTTAGCGGACAGGCCATGCAAGTCCAGCGGCGATTGGTCGCCCAAGGTTAACTGATCGGTAATATTGATTACGGTCATCGAACTGAATTTTCCGTCTTCGAAAAATAACACCGGATAACATTCTATTATCAGACCTAATATACGCTGAGGTGAGCCATGGTAGTGGGGCTGCCGGAACATGACGTATTTGCTGCCGCTGACGTGGTACTAGCCCGTGGCAAACGGCCAATGGTTGTGTCCGCTTAGAGTTGGCTTGCGTCGGTGGATTGCTCGATTAATGGTGGGCGCGACTCGCCTGCCGACTTTGCCAGCGGATATCTCGTAGGCCTTTGTCGCCGCCTGGCAACAGGCGATCCATCTGGAATTGGGCGATGGTGAGTTCGTAGTACAGGCCGCGCTCGTTGCACCGAACGACATGAAACCAAGATTGGCCTAGGAGTAGATGATGACCTGCAGTTCGCCCATGACCGGCCGATTGCGATGTAGCAACACGACCTGCTCGACCGCGCAGGCTTTGCGCGCGTGTCATCGGCGCCATCGCGAAGCGATTGCGCAATGTCAGCCCGCCAACTTGGCATTGTTCAAATAAAGAGTTCATGGGCTTCGTCCTTTTCTGATGATGCTCAGAAAGGTAGGCGGATTGATGCCGAGTGATAACCCGCCAAACCATAAAAGGACCTGTGAGGCCACTTTCCAAGCTTTGTAATTTCAGTTAAACAACGTACGAGACATCGCTTGGAAAATAAGAAGAGCGCTGACACGATGTCAGCGCTGAGGCAAATCAACTAGGGCATCCTCGAAATGCGCGTTGGCGTGATATTGATGTCAGAGCAAAGGGATGCTGTAGCTTACGATCAACCGATTCTGATCCTGGTTGCGCGACGCCTCGCTGTTCGACTTGCCGTTGCGCCAACCGAACCCAACCCCTTTCAGCGCGCCGGACTGGAGCACATAGTCCAGGCTGATATCCCGCTCCCATTCCTTCTGGTTATCGCCGGACACGGTCTTGATGTTGTCCCCGCTCAGGTACATGACCGACGCTTTCAACCCCGGCACTCCCAGCGCCGCAAAGTCATACGCATACTGCCCGAAAGACGTGCGCTCACCCGCGCGGGTAAAGGTCTGGATCATGCGATCGGTATACAAGTAAAGACTCACCCCGGCGGCACCTTTGTCCGGCAAGGTGCCTTGGTTGAGCTGAGTAAAACCACTGCCGCTCGACACGCTTTGATAACCGGCGGTAATCGCATGACCGCCCAGGCTGTAGATCAGCGCCGCGCTCCAGGTTTTGTTGTCGATCTCGCCATCACCGCCCTCGGTGTAGCCACTGATCTTGTAGCCCGAGGTGCCCGAACTGTTGGCCCCGGACGAATCGGTCTTGAAGTAGCGCAAGTCAGTTTTCAGGGATTGACCTTCCGAAATCGCCAACGTGTGGATCAGGCCGAAAAACTGCTGGGTGTAGTAGTTGTCGAGGTTGGCGTAGTAGTACTGCGCGGTCAGGTCCTTGGTGACTTTCCAGTCGCCGCCGGCAAAGTCGAACGCATTGCTTTCCCGCGTACCGCCCGTGGCCGCCAACCCGGTCTGGTCGCTTGAACCCCGGCCTGTCGCGTGCTCGATTCGACCACCGGTGAACGTCAGGTCCTTGAACTCCCCCGAAGTGATCTGGCCACCGTCAAAGGTCTGGGGCAGCAGTCGGCCGTCGTTGGACACCAGGATCGGCAGCTTGGGCATCAACGTGCCCAGGCGCAGTTCGGTTTTCGATACCTTGACCTTGCCGGTCAACCCCAACCGGCTCCACTGATCGACCGCGCTGTTATCGGTGTCCGAAGGAATCATCGAACTGCCCACATGCCGGCCCTTGCCGCTGTCCAGCGTAACGCCCATCAAACCTAACGCATCAACGCCAAAACCCACCACGCCATCGGTGTAGCCCGATTTGTAATCCAGCATGAAACCCTGCGCCCACTCTTCGGTTTTCGAAGGGGTGGCGGTGCCGTCGCGGTTGTCGTTATTAAAGTAGAAGTTGCGCAGGCCCAAGGTGGCTTTGCTATCGCTCAGGAAGTCCGCGTGTGCCTGGGTGCTCAATGCAATGGCGCCCAGCGCGAGGGTTACAGCTGTGCTTTTGTTGCTCATCTAATCGCCCCTATTTTTTTGTAATTCGAATTCAGGAGGGTGGCTCCCGCAGCTGCGGGAGCCTGGAACTTGCGTCAGATACCCAGGACGTTGGCGCCAATGCACGGATCAATCCCGCGCTCCAGGCGACGCTGATGCACGATCACGGTGATTTCCATCGAACCGGTGGTCACATCGAAATCGAGGATGTGGCCGCCGTAGGCCTGAAAGGTCGCGTCACCGGCGACACCGTGCATATGGATCGAAGGCTGGTCGTTCTTCCAGGCCACGGAGCCGGTGATGCTGGCCATCTCGACGTTGCTGAAGATCTTGGCGTCGAAGTCCTTTTTATCCTTGTTCCAGAAACCGAACTTCACGTTGCCGAAGCCGATACCGCTGATGGAAGCGCTCGGGATCTTCTCGGCGATGGCCAGTTTGGTCAGCTCCTTAAAGGCGTTGTCGCCCATGCGCAGGACCATGAGATAACCGGTGGGGGTTTTGGTGTAGCGCGGTGTAGTTTCAGTTGCACATTGCATGGGCGCGGCCGTCGCGGTGGGTGCGGTTTGTGCCACCGCGAATTGGGAAACGCTTGAATTGATCAGCACGGCTGCGGTGAGCGCCAACATCAATTTGGACAAGCGCAGTGTCGGGTGAAGTTGAACTTTCATCGGTGTTCCTCTGTCGTTGTTTTTATGGCTACAGCGGTTTTTGGGACGAGCGTGTCCCTCGCCTGTTTTTCAACAGGCGCTGGAGTTGCTCTGGATGGTTAGGTGTTACTTGGCATGGATGACCTACAGCGCGGCGCGGCTGCTGGCCCCATCAACCAGTCGGGCAATGCCCAGCGGGTTGGCGTTTTTCAGTGCCTCGGGTAACAAACTGTCCGGGCAGTTCTGGTAGCACACCGGCCGCAGAAAACGATCGATCGCCAGCGTGCCAACCGACGTGCCGCGCGCATCCGAGGTCGCCGGGTACGGCCCGCCATGCACCATCGCATCGCTGACTTCCACGCCAGTCGGATAACCGTTGAACAACACGCGTCCGACTTTCTGCTCCAGCAGGGCCAGCACTTCAGTCAGAGTGTTGAGTTCCGAATCCTCGACAATCAGTGTCGCGGTCAACTGGCCGCGTAAACCGTGCAACGCCCAGAGCAACTCGGCGTGATCGGCGACTTCCACCACGATGGTGGTCGGCCCGAAGACCTCTTCCTGCAGCAACTCATCACCGTTAATCAACAAGCTGACATCGGCCTTGAACAGTTGCGGCCGTGCCTGATTGCCCTGTTGCGCGGCGCCGGCCAGGTGCGTGATACCAGAGTGCGCATGCAGGTTTTCCAAACCGTGGCAGTAGCTTTTCAACGCGCCAGTGTTGAGCATCGTCTGCGGGTTTTGCTCGCCCATCAGCGCGCCAAAACGTTCGAGGAAAGCGCTGAACTCTGGGGAGCGAATACCCAGCACCAAACCGGGATTGGTGCAGAACTGCCCGGCGCCCAACACCACGGACGCCGCCAGTTCACTGGCGATTTTTTCGCCCCGGGCCTTGAGCGCTGCGGGCATCAGCAACACCGGGTTGATGCTGCTCATCTCGGCGAACACCGGGATCGGTTGCGGCCGCGCCGCCGCCATATCGCACAAGGCCCGGCCACCGCGTAACGATCCGGTAAAGCCTACGGCTTGAATCGCCGGGTGCTTGACCAACGCCTCGCCGACGCTGCCGTAGAGCAGGCTGAACACGCCATCGGGCATACCGGTTTTGCGCGCGGCGCGGGTGATTGCGTCAGCGACGTAATCGGCGGTCGCCATGTGCCCGCTGTGGGCCTTGAACACTACTGGGCAACCGGCGGCGAGGGCGGATGCGGTGTCACCGCCAGCGGTGGAAAAGGCCAGTGGAAAGTTGCTGGCGCCGAACACCGCGACGGGGCCGAGGCCGGTGCGGTATTGACGCAGGTCCGGGCGCGGCAACGGTTGGCGGTCTGGCAGGGCGCGGTCGATGCGCGCTCCATAGAAATCGCCCCGGCGCAGCATCGTGGCGAACAGGCGCATCTGGCCGCTGGTGCGCGCACGTTCACCTTGAATGCGTCCGGCGGGCAGGGCGGTTTCCCGGCAGACCAGGGCGATGAAGGTGTCGTCCAGCGCTTCCAGTTCAGTGGCGATGGCATCGAGGAATTCGGCGCGTCGGGCGGCGGAAAGATTACGGAATATCGGGTACGCCGTGGCCGCTGCTTCGGCAGCCGCGTTCACTTCCTCCACGGTCGCCTGATGGAACCGATACGGCAGCGCTTCGCCGGTGCTGGCGTCGTGGCTTTGCACGGTGTTCGCGCCTAGTGCCGAGCGAGTGCCGGCGATGTAGTTGTGGCCTGAAACTTCAAACATGGGAACTCCTTAAGGACTGTTCAGATAGGGATCAAGTGAGCCGATAAATGCGTCGGGCGTTATCGTGAAACAGGGCAAGTCGATCGGCGCGGGAGCGGTCCCGGACGATGGTTTTGAAACCGTCGAACACTTCGCTCAGGCTGTTCACCACCCCATCGACCGGGTAGTTGCTGGCAAACGCGCAGCGACTGATCCCGACAATCGAAATCGCGTCGTTCACCACCACGCGGTTGGCTTCGACGGGCCATGCCTGGCCGGGGATGCAAATGCCGGAAATCTTCAGTGCGATGTTTGGCTCGCGGGCCAGTAGCGCCAGGTTGTCGCGCCAACCCGCCAAACCTTCTGCCGAGCGATCCGCCGGCAGCGCCGTGTGATTGACCACGATGGTCACGTCGGGAAAGTCCCTGGCCAGCTCCGCCGCTTCCGGCAAATGCCACCACGGCGCCTGCAATTCGAAGTGCAGGCCGTTTTCGGCCAATAGGGCATAACCTTCGCGCCAACGGGGATCACGCATGGAGGCTGGAGCCACGTAATCTTCGCGCCAGTCTTCACGGGTGGTGACCGTGGGTTTGTGGCGCACGCCGCGTACCAGCGGGTGGTTGCCGTATTCACGCAAGAGGCTCGGCGCGTCCTCGCGATCCAGCCAGGCCTGCCCGACCATGGCCGCCAGGGTCGGCTCGTCTTGCGCCAACGACTCGATAAAACTCACTTCATCGGCCGGAGTTGCCGGGTCCCATTCACCCTCGATTATTACCGTTTGCACGATGCGATGCTGGCCGGTCAGCCGACGATAATCCTGGGGCAGAAAGGTGCGGCAGATCGACGAGTAATCGCCATAACGAAACGGGCGCAATGGCCGGTCGTTGAGCCACGGGTAGTAGTGGGCCTCGATATCGAAGTAGTGCTGATGGGCGTCGACGATCGGCAGGTCCGCGTCGTCGCCACTGGCCAGAAAGCGTGCGCGCCAATCATCCATGCTGCGACTCCAGGCGATAGAAGCGTTGAGCATTGCCGGCGAACACTGCTTCCTGCACGGCACGCCCCATTGGCGCAAGCATCGCTGCCATGCCGTCGGCAATCGTGTCGTAGGACGCGCGCAACCCGGCGACAGGGAAATTGCTGGCGAACATGCAGCGCTCAGGACCGAAGATTTCCAGCGCCGTGATCACCACCACCCGATTGTCCTGATAGTTCCAGGGCGAGTCCTTCAAGCCGAACTCCGACAGCTTGATATGCACGTTGGGCTGCATCGCCAACGCTTCCAGCCCCTCGCGCCAACGCGCCATGCCCGAGGGGCTGCGATCCCAGGCGAAACCGGTATGGTTCAGGGCAATCTGGATCTGCGGAAACATCGCCGCCACTTCGGCGGCCTCCACCAGATGCCACGGCGGCACGCGCAAATCCCAGGACAAACCGTGTTCAGCCAGCCGCGAAAAGCCTTCCAACCATTTCGGGTCCTGCATGGTGCCGCGAGCGCCGGCAATCGAGACGTCCGGCGACGCCGAGGTCACCGGTTTGGAACGAATCCCCCGCACCAGCGGACGCGCAGCCTGGGCCGCAAGAATCTCGGCACTGTCTTCACGATCAAACCAGGCGTGGGCGACGATGGCATTCGGGAAGCCGTAGCGTGCGTTGACCTGTTCCAGCCAGAGGGTTTCAGCGACTTGCTCATCCCGCGCCCGTTCGGCCTCGACGTGTACGGTGCCGATCAGTCGTTGCTTTTCGGTCAAGGCGAGGAAGTCTTCTGGCAGAAAATCACGGCACAAGCTGTGATAGTCACCGAGGAAAAACTCTTCGTGATACTCGTCCTGCAACCACGGATAACGACCGTTGCCGAGGTCCCACAAGTGATGGTGAGCATCGACAATCGGCAGCGCATCCTCGGCGGCAAGGTTCGGCAAGCCATTGCGTTCGTGCAGCGTGATCATGGGGGCGTCCCTTGGCTTAGCGCGAGGCTAATTGGGAAGGGCTGAGCACGCCGTCTTCGACTTCACCGGCGGCAGCGGCTTCGGCCTTGGCCTGGACCCGGCTGCGCAATTTGGCCACGTTGACCACCACGCGGGTATGCGCGGCGGTGGCCACCAACTCGACGTCGTCGCGTACTTCGACATTGAAGGTGACGCTACGGCCCTCGATCCGCGTGACCGTGGCGACAATGCTCACCGACATGCCCAGCAGCGTCGCGCCGACGTGGCGAATATCGACGGCTGCGCCGACGGTGTTTTCGCCTTCATCCAGGAAGGTCAGCAGATAGTCGAGACAGGTCTGTTCGATGTCGTCGACCAGGCGCGGCGTGGCGTAGATGCGCAAGTCCTCGCCCAAAAACGAAATGGTGCGTTCCCGATCGACGATCAGTTTGCGTTCGGTGGCGGTGCCGGCTTCCAGCGTGGAGAAATTCATGAGAAACCTCGGGATATCAAAGAATGAGTCAGGCGTTAGGCAGGAAACCGATGGAAATCCATGGCACGGCAATCAGCACGCCCAAGGCCACCACGAGTGCGCCGAGGTACGGCCAGACCCGGCGCATGGCGCCGCTGGGGTCGACCTTGGCGATGGCGCACGCGGCGTAGAAACCCACGCCAAACGGTGGCGCAAAAAGGCCCAGGCCCATGGCGAAGATCGCGACCATGGCGTAATGCACGTCGTTGATGCCCATGGTCTTGGCAATCGGGAACAGCAACGGCCCGAACAGCACGATGGCCGGAATGCCTTCGAGGAAACTGCCGAGCAGAATGAACGCCACCGCAGAGATGATCAGGAAGCCCAGCGCGCCGCCCGGCACCGTCGACATCACCAGCGCCAGTTGATGCGAGAAGCCCGACTGGGTCAGGGCCCAGGCCATGGCCGTGGCGCTGCCGATGATGATCAGAATTGCGCCGGACAATGCGGCCGTGCTGACCAGGATCGGATACAGGCGGCGCCAGTCAAAGCAGCGGTAGCAGAGCAACCCGACGATAAAGGTGTAGGCCACGCCAATCGCGGCGACTTCAGTCGCGGTGGCGACCCCTTCGACCACTGCGGTGCGGATCACGAAGGGCAGGGCCAGCGCCGGCAATGCCAGCAGCAATGAGTGACCGATTTCCTTGCCTGTGGCGCGTTTGCCGGTAGAGGCTTCGCCTTTGCGGTTCTTCCACCAGATCACCGCCGCCATGGCGATGGCGCCCACGACGGCCGGCATGAATCCGCCGGTGAACAGCGCGGAAATCGACACGCCGGTCACCGAGCCGATGGTGATCAGCACCAGGCTCGGCGGAATGGTTTCCGACATCGCCCCGGAGGCATTGAGCATCGCCACCAGTTCGTTTTCATCCTCGCCGCGTTTCTTCATTTCCGGAAACAGCGCCGGCGCGATGGCCGCCATGTCGGCGGCTTTCGAACCGGAAATACCCGAGATCAGATAAATCGCGCCGATCAGCACATACGACAGACCGCCGCGCACATGGCCGATCAACGAACAGAGGAAACGAATCATCGCGCGGGCCATGCCCATGGCTTCGATCAAGGCACCGAGGAACACAAACAACGGAATCGCCAGCAGGATCAGGCTCGCCATGCCTTCGTCCATGCGCCCGACCACCAGGGTCAGGGGCGTGCTGGTCATGGTCGATAGGTACGCCACCGTGGCCAGGCCGAACGCAACCATGATCGGTACGCCGATCACGATCATCGCCATCACGCCGATCATGAAGAACACGATCAGGTTCCAGTTGCCCATCAGCAACAGCGGGCCTTCCGCGACCCACAACAGCGCCGCGAGGGAGCCGAGCATCGCCACGGACACCGAGAAGTCGATCATCCGCGCGCTGGTCAGCAGACGCGCGACGCAGGTCATCAGCATCAGGCTCAGGCCCACGGCGATGGCGGACACGCGAAAGGCGTTGGGGATTTCCAGGGCGGCGGTGGTGATGATCCACTCGTCGCTGACGTACTCCCAGGCCGGGGTGAACAGCAGCCCGATAAAGGTGATGACGATCACCGCGCCCAGGGTATCGACGAAGGCGCGTTTTTCCGCAGGCAAACGCCCGATAAACGAGGTCAGACGCATGTGTTCACCGCGGCGCATCGCCACCACCGAGCCGAGCATCGCCAGCCAGAGGAACAGCAGCGAAGCCAGTTCATCGCCCCACACAATCGGCTGATTCAGCACATAACGGGAGAACACGTTGCAGAACAGCAGGGTGACTTCGACCACCACCAGCAACGCCGCGCTGCCCTCGGTCAGCCAGCGCAGGCCGGTGTCCAGGGCGCGGCCGAGGCGCAAAGTGGTTTGCCGTGGGCTGAGTCCGTCAGCAGGAGAAACGTCCGTCATTCGTAGTTCGTTTTTCATGACCCGGTCTCCGGCTTAGGACAATTGACCCGCGTACTGCTCGAGCAAGCTCCAGGCTTCGGTGCCGTACTTTTCTTTCCATTGGGTGTAGAAGCCTTTGGATTGCAGGTCGTTCCTGAACAATGAACGGTCGACTTTGTTGAACGTGATGCCGTGGGCGGTCAGGGACGGCTCCAGGCTGGAGTTGAGGTCGATGACTTGCTGACGCTGCACCAGCGCGGCGGCATTGATATGCCGGGAAACGATTTCCTGCACGTCCGCCGGCAGTTTGGGGAAGGTCTTGCCCGAGGCGACAATCCAGAAACCGCCCCAGATGTGGTCGGTCATGGAGCAGTATTTCTGCACTTCATAGAAACGCGCGGCTTCGACGACCACCAGCGGGTTTTCCTGACCGTCGACCACTTTGGTTTGCAGCGCCGAGTAGGTTTCGTTGATGCTGATGCCGGTAGGGGAGGCGCCCAGGGCGCTGAACATGGAGGTCCACAACGGGCTGACCAGCACCCGCAGTTTAAAACCGGCCAGGTCTTGCGGCGTGAAGATCGGCCGCGTCGAACTGGTGATCTGGCGGAAGCCGTTGTTCCAGACTTTTTCCATTGGGATCAGGCCGACCTTCTCGGTCTTGGCGCGTACGTATTCGCCCAGCTTGCCGTCCAGCGCGGCCCAGACACTGTCGTAGTCCTTGAACGCGAACGGCATGCTTTCGATGGACATGGCCGGCACCAGGGTCGAGAGAATCGCCCCGGGCAATGGAATGAAATCGATGGCCCCGGCGCGCACCTGGGACAGCATGTCGGTGTCGCCGCCCATGGCGCCGTTGGCGTACACCTGCAAGTCCACGGCACCGTTGGTTTCAGCCTTGATCGCTTCGGACGCGGCCTTCATCTGTTTGTTCAACGGATGGGTGTCGGGCAGGCTGCTGGTGTAGCGCAACACGATGGGTTTGGTCGCGGCGAAGACGCCGGAGGGCAGCAGGTTGGCGGCGAAGGCGCCACCCACGGTGATGCCGGCAGATTGCAGGAATGATCGGCGGCTAACGGCCTCGGTCAAGATACGGCTCATGATGTTCACCTTATTGTTTTTGTAGTTGTTCGGAAAAACCGCGCTCACAGGGGCGTTGTGTCAGGCCAGTGCCACCACGGCTTTGCTTTTGATCAGCTCATCGATTTCAGCGTCCGCATAACCGCTTTCCTTCAGTACCTCACGGGTGTGCTCACCCAGCAGCGGCGCATGGCGGCTGGTCGGTGGCGCGGCGTTGTCCATGTCGGAGAAGTGAATCGGCAGGCCCATGCCGCGCACGCGGCCTTCGGTGGGGTGTTCGGTTTCCACCACCATGCCGCGCGCGATGGTTTGCGGGTGGGCGAGGGCGGCGGCGATGTCCAGCACCGGTCCGGCGGGCAGGCCGAGGCTGTCGAACAACACCATCCATTCATCGGTAGTGCGCGCCACCAGCACTTCGTTGAGGATGTCCACCAGGGCTAGGCGATGTTCCATGCGCAAGGCGTTGCTGGCGAAGCGCGGGTCGGCTTTGAGTTGCGGCACGGCCAGGGCTTCGACCAGGCGTTCGTAGTTGGCCTGGTTGGCAGCGCCGATGTTGATCCAGCCATCGGCCGTGCGGAACACCTGGTACGGCGCGCTGGTGGAGTTGGCCGAACCCATCTTCGGCAGGATGGTGCCGTCGGCGAAAAACGCTGCCGCCGGCCAGTACATCTGTTGCAGGCCAGCCTCGAACAGCGAGGTGTCGACCATTTGCCCAAGACCGGTTTTCTGCTTCGCGGAGTAGGCGGCGCAGATGCCTAGAGCTGCGAGGATGCCGGAGTTGATGTCCGCCACCGGCGAGCCGGCCTTGACCGGTTCACGTCCCGCCTCACCGGTCATGCTCATCATGCCGCTCATGCCTTGGGCGATCAGGTCGAAACCACCTTTCTCGCCGAACGGGCCGCTACGCCCGTAGCCGGAAATCGCGCAGTAGATCAGGCCCGGATTCAAGGTTTTCAGGGTGTCATAACCCAGGCCGAATTTTGCCATGGTGCCGGCGCGGTAGTTTTCCGTGACCACATCGGCCTCCAGCAGCAGACGGCGCAACACGTCGCGGCCGCCGTCGGTCTTCAGGTTCAGGCCGATCCCGCGCTTGTTGCGGTTGACCACCATGAACGAGGCGGATTCGCCGCTGGCCATGATCGGCGAGAAGCGCCGCGAGTCGTCACCGTCCGGGACTTTCTCAACCTTCACCACGTCGGCGCCCATGTCGGCCAGCATCATCCCGCACACCGGCCCGGACATGATGTGAGCCAGTTCTACAACGCGCATACCTGTRAGCGGTCCCATGTCATTTGCCCTCGAAGTGTGGTTTGGCTTTGGCGATGAATGCGTTCAGGCCAGTCTGGAAATCGTCGGTGTCGTAGCAGGAGTAACTTGCGTCGATCTGCTCGGCGGTGGGTGCCACGCCGGCCTCAAGCTGCAACGCAGCCTGGCGATGCCAACGGGCGACCAGCGGCGCGCCTTGGGTGATGCGTTTGGCGGTGGCGAGGGTTTCGGATTCGACCTCGGCGTCCGGGACCACCCGGGTTACGAGTTTTTTCACATAGGCGTCGTTGGCGTCGAGAATGCGGCCCTCCAGGAGGATTTCCAGGGTCGTCGAGCGCCCGGCCAGCGCCACCAGCCCGGCCATTTCGTCATAAGACATGACCAACCCGAGCTTGCCCACGGGTGCGCCGAAACGGCTGGAGCTGCCGCAGATGCGTAGATCGCACAACGCGGCGATTTCCAGGCCACCGCCGACGCACACGCCGTGGATCATGGCGATCACCGGGTGCGGGCATTCGACGACGGCGCGCATGGCCACCGAGGTGATTTCGGCATAGTGGCGAGCTTGGCCCTGATTGGCACGCACGCTCGGGAACTCGCTGACATCGGCGCCAGCGGCAAAGGCTTGCTCGCCGGCACCGCGCAACACCACGCAACGCACGCTGGTGTCAGCGGACAGTTCGCGCATGACGTCCCCCAGGTCCTGCCACATGGACAGGGTCAGGGCGTTCATTTTCCCAGGGTGGCTGAGTGTGACGATGGCAATGGCGGCTTGCCGTTCGATAAGGACGGTGGGCTTCATGATTGTTCCGCTGTCGTCAGCTGGGCCGAGGACGCGGTTGCCTCCTGATTTATTGTTGTTGGATAGCGCTTGCTTACAGCGATTGTTCGAGCATCGACCGGTAGTCCGCCGGCGAGGCTTCCCGAGGGTTGGTCTTGTGGCTGTGATCGTGCAGGGCGCCTTCGATGATCCCGGCGAACAGGCTTTCATCGACGCCGATCTCGCTCAGGCGGGTCGGCAGGCCCAGGCGTCGGGTCATGTCTTCGATGGCGACGCCGATATCGGCCCCGGCTGCAAGGCCCATGGCGTGGCGCAGTCGTTCGAGTTTGCGCTCGTTACGCACGGTAGGGGCGTTGGCGTTGAAGTCGACGACGGCCGGCAAAAAGATCGCGTTCAACGTGCCGTGGTGCAGCCTCGGATTGATCCCGCCCAATGCGTGGGACAGGCTGTGTACACAACCCAATCCTTTCTGGAACGCGAGGGCGCCTTGCATCGACGCGCTCATCATGTTCATCCGTGCTTCACGATCACCGGGCTCGGTGGTGGCGCGTTCGATGTGTTCCCAGGCGCGCCACAGGCCATCGAGGGCAATGCCGTCGGCGGCGGGGTTGAAGGCCGGGGCCATAAAGGTTTCGATGCAATGGGCAATGGCGTCCATGCCGGTGGCGGCGGTGAGCATGGCGGGCAGGCCGAGGGTCAGCTCCGGGTCGCAGATCGCCACGCGCGGCACCACGTACGGTGAGATCACGCCGACCTTGCGGCCATCGTCGAGGATCAAAATCGCGCCGCGGCCGACTTCGCTGCCGGTGCCGGCGGTGGTCGGAATCGCGATCAGCGGCGCGGTGGCCGAGGTGATGCGATCCAGCCCACCTTCGATCACTGCGAAGCTTTGCAGCGGACCATCGTGGGTGGCGCAGACCGCCACGCCCTTGGCCAGATCGATGGACGAGCCACCACCCACCGCGATGATCCCGTTGCACTCGCCGAGGCGGTATTGCGCGACGGCTTCACGCACGGCGTGTTCGTTGGGATTGGGCGGGGTGGCGTCGAAAATCGTCGGCGTGAGGCTACCCCTCAGGGCGGCGATGACTTTGTCGACGATGCCGGCATTGCGCACGCCGAGGTCAGTGACGATCAGCGGCCGGGTGATGCCGGCGCGCTCGGCTTCGGCGGCCAGGTGTTCCAGGCTGTCGTAGCCGAACTGGATCTTGGTGACGTAATTAATGAGGGACATGATTCACCACAAGTTATACAGGATTGTTGTTGTTGCAAACGGTCCGGGGCAGGAGGGCTCTCGCTCTCGGGTCAAACCCATTGCATTGCCTGGTTGTGGGGTGGACTATAGGGCCGTCGCGGCGAACCCCGATACTGACAACTTTCGATACCTATATAACTATTAGTTAACTCTGATGACACCCTCACTCAACTCAATCATGTCCCGCCTGCACATCAAGCAACTGCGTTTGTTGATCGCCTTGGATGACCACGGCTCCTTGCTGGGCGCGGCAAAACAGGTCGCGCTGACCCAACCCGGGGCCAGCAAAGCCCTGCAAGAAATCGAAACCACCTTCGGCACTTCGTTGTTCACCCGCACTAACCGCGGGTTGGAACCCACCGATGCCGGACGCTCGGTGATTCGCTATGCGCGGTTGATCCAGACCGATCTCGCACACCTGCGCGAAGAGATCATCGGCATCATGAGCGGCGAGGGCGGGCGTGTGTCCGTTGGCACCATCATGGGCGCCGTGCCGCTGCTGACCACCGCGATCAGCCGAGTGATCGCCGACCACCCCAAGCTGTCCATCGAAATCGTCGAAGACACCAGCGCCGCGTTGCTCAGTCAACTCGATGCCGGGCGCCTGGACCTGGCGATCTGTCGTACCACCATCAGCACCACGCCCTATCTGTACGAGAGATCGACCTTCGTCGAAGAAACCCTGGCAGTGATCGCCAGCACCCAACATCCATTCGCCTACGCACGACAGCTCTCGCTCAAGGACCTGGTGGATTACCGCTGGGTCGTCTACCGCGCCAACA
Organism: Pseudomonas sp. P1_F1_2; assembly: GCF_056405815.1. Classification (NCBI taxonomy): domain Bacteria; kingdom Pseudomonadati; phylum Pseudomonadota; class Gammaproteobacteria; order Pseudomonadales; family Pseudomonadaceae; genus Pseudomonas; species Pseudomonas sp. P1_F1_2. Next base: position 25,493 of record NZ_JBFUBK010000071.1, read on the forward strand.
TGCCCATGCGTTTGCTGCTGGAGCGCGAGTTTCACGAGGCCGACCTGCGTTTCCCGGTGCACTTGCTGGAAACCACCTCGGCCTTCGCCACGCTGTCGCTGTTGCAGGAAAACCCGACCCTGGTCGCGCTGGTGTCCACCGACGTGGCCAAGTTCTGCTCCGGCTACGGCTTTACCACCACGCTGCCGCTGCCCATTACCTCGCGCAGCGAACCCTACGAGCTGGTGTCGCGCAAAAATGTGCCGGATTCGCCCGCCGCGCGGCTGTTGCGTGAGGCGTTGCTGAACCCGGTGTGAGGCTCTTCGAATACTGACTGGCTTTGAAACCGCGCATTCGTGCAATTACGGCAAATGTGATTTGAGCCAGACGCGGTGTTTGTCAGGGATCGGCGCCGCGATACTCCGCCGGGATTTTGTCTGTCTTATAACGGGCCCATGGATGGCCAACGCGAGGTTAGAACAATGAATGTGTCCAACCGACTTGCGCTCCTGATCACCGCCGCCGCACTGCTCAGCGCCTGTGGCGAATCTTCCAAATTACCGCCCCATGCCAGCGTCGGCCCGGCGCCGCAGTTGCCGGAGCCCACCACGTCGCTGATCCCCACGTTGAAAGTGTCGAAAGCCATCGGCTGGCCGGGCACTGCCATGCCCACGGCGCCCGCCGGTTTCAAGGTGAGCGCACTGGCGGAGAATCTGGATCACCCACGCTGGGTCTATACGCTGCCCAATGGCGACCTGCTGGTCGCTGAGAGCAACCACCCGCCGATGCCGGAAGGCGCCACCGACGGCGGCACCGGGCCGATTGCCTGGGCCAAGCGCAGTGTCATGGGGTTTGTGATGGGACGGGTGGGGGCGGATGCGCCGAGTGCCAATCGCATTACTCTGTTGCGGGATGCCGACGGCGATGGCCGCGCCGAAGTGCGCACAGTGTTCATGAGTAACCTGACATCACCGTTTGGCATGGCGTTGGTGGGCAATGAGTTGTTTATTGCCAACGCCGATGCCCTGGTCAAAGTGCCGTACAACACGGGGCAGACCGAGGTCAGCGCCACACCGGTGAAAGTCACCGACCTGCCCGCCGGCATCAATCACCACTGGACCAAGAACGTTATCGCCAACCCCGAGGGCACCAAGCTCTACGTCACGGTGGGCTCCAACAGCAACGTCGGCGAGAACGGCCTGGAGGCGGAAGAAGGGCGCGCGGCGATTTGGGAAGTGGACGTCAAAAGCGGCAACAAGCGCCTGTTCGCCAGTGGCCTGCGCAACCCCAATGGCCTGGCCTGGAAGCCCGGTTCGACCCAATTGTGGACCGTGGTTAATGAGCGGGACGAAATCGGCAGCGACCTGGTGCCGGATTACCTGACCTCGGTGAAGGACGATGCGTTCTACGGCTGGCCGTGGAGTTACTACGGCGCCCACGTCGACGTCCGCGTGGACCCGCCGCGCCCGGACAAAGTGGCCGAGGCCATCGCGCCAGACTACGCGTTGGGCACCCACGTCGCACCGCTGGGCCTGACGTTCTCCGATKCCCGAGGCATGCCCGCCAGTTTCGCCAATGGCGTTTTCGTCGGTGAGCATGGTTCCTGGAATCGCAATCCCCAGGCCGGTTACAAAGTGGTGTTCATTCCTTTCAGCGACGGCAAACCTTCGGGGTTGCCGGTGGATTTCCTGACGGGGTTCCTCAATGCCGATGGTGAAGCGCAGGGGCGTCCGGTGGGTGTGACGCTGGATCAGGGTGGTGCGTTGCTGGTGGCTGATGATGTAGGGAACAAGGTTTGGCGTATCGCCGCCGCCAAACCCTAGATCGAGAGAGGACTCAGCGCGAGAAGCGGTTGCGATAGTCTCGCGGTGAGATCCTCAGGTTGCGCTGGAAGGTGAAGCGCATGCGTTCTTCATCACCAAACCCGCACTGCCGGGCAATCTGGTCGATGTTGCGTTCCGAGTCTTCCAGCAAACGCCGGGGCGCTTCCAGCCGCAGCACTTTTACGGCTTTGGCCAGGGTGCGGCGGGTCTTGAGTTTGTAGACCCGGGCAAAGTTGTGCGGGCTCATTTGCACCTGTTCCGCCAGCACCTCCACGGTGAGGTTGTCGCGGCTCAGGTTCTGCGCGATCCACAGGTGCAAATCGCAGGCGCAGTTCAAGATCATCGTGATCGAACGCAACGAAGCAATCGGCCCGGACCTGGGCCCGAAACCACGGCCGATGATCACCGAAGCATTAGCGTCGATGGGCATCGAATTCCAGGTCGGCTCCGGGGTGGTGGCCAAAGATGAAAACGGCGTGCTGACGGCGCGGGCAAGCGCATCGAAGCCAAAACCGTGATCTGCACCGGCGGCATGATTGCCAGCGGCCTGACGTCGCAAATCTCTACTCGATTGGATCGCCAGGGCCGGGTTGAAGTGACGGGTGATTTGCGTGTGGTCGGCACCGAGCACGTGTTCGCGGCGGGAGATGTGGCCATGGCGCTGACGGACGACGAAGGTCACTACTCGCTGATGTCCTACCAACACGCGATCTTCATGGGCCGCTTCGCCGGACATAACGTCGCCGCCGACCTGCTGGAGGCGCCGCCCCTCGAATACCGCCAGCCATTCTACGCCACCTGCCTGGACCTGGGCGGGTGGGGCGCGGTGTACACCGAAGCCTGGGACCGCCAGGTGCTGCTGACCCATGACGAAGGCAAGGCACGCAAACGCATGATCAACACCCAGTGGATCTATCCGCCGGCGGCGAACCGGGTGGATGCGCTGGAGGCTGGCAGCCCGGGGTGGCGTACGGCTGATTCGTTTTTGGTCGTTCCCACGCACAGCGTGGGAACGATCATAGATTCGTGGCCCACACCGAACCCTGTAGGAGCAAAGCTTGCTCGCGATGAACGATAATGCGGTGTGTCTGGCGCACCACCTAAACATGTTTAACGACGACTGTTTAAAGACATTCGGTGTTACGTCATAAACGGCTACAACGCCTTGCGCCGTTGCCTACGCGTACGCCAGAATCCGCCGGCTTGTGCGGCTGTGAGGTGGGCTATATCGTTTCCGGGTCACTGCAAAACAGTGATCGGGTTTGGTAGCCCGGTATTCCAGACGCATAGCGCCACCTCTGCAAAGGCCGGTTTTCTCTCGGTTTTTATGGTGGCCATGCGCAGGGCGCCTTCGGGCGCGCCGGGTTCCTGGAACGGTCTACCAACCCGCGTATGGCCGCCACCCAACGTTTGGTGGCGAAGGGTGATGGCTCCTAATATCTTGTCCAGGAGTTCCATCTATGTTCAAAGTTACACCCACCCCCCAGATACCAATCCAGTACCCTACGACGCCTCTTTTGATCTAGATCTCCAAAAGCTGAAAGCGTCGGCCGACCGCGCACTCAAGTTTACCTCAACCCCGGGGCGACGAAAGAGCCGATACCGTCCCGCAAATACGGCACCTTTTTCACCATCGACGCAGCGGTGGATGACGAGACGTTGCTGGTCGAGGTCTACGAATCGTTATCAGCGGCCCGCAAGATGGTCAACGATCTCGTCGAGCTAACGGACGGCCCGCGACGCCACACGATGCGGGTGTTGCACCGGTTGCTCCTGATGGGTGAGATGGCGACCAATCGGATACTGGACAACCACAAACCTGGCTAATCGCCGACCCCTGTAGGAGCGAAGCTTGCTCGCGAAAGCGGTGCGTCTATAACGTCGCCTGACACACCGCCTTCGCGAGCAAGCCTCGCTCCTACAAATTCGTGACTATCCAGAACAAGTGTATTGCCCATTCCTGTCTGTTTCCCCACAGACGGGCTGCGTACTTTGGGTCCACTGTTATTCCCAAAGGACCCCACATGCTCAATCGTTTGATACTGCCGTTCACCTTGCTGTTCACCTTCAGCGCCGCTCAGGCCGCGGACGCTGAAAAATGGTACCCGTCGAAATACGGCGCCAACGATGAAATCGGTGCGCTCAATCTACTCAATGCCAATTCGGTGCTCAACGCCGCCAAACTGATCAAGACCGGCAAGACGTATCCGCTGGCCGTGCCTATCGACAAGACCCTTCCAGCCTTCCGCCATCGCAGTTTCAACCTGACCAACGTCCAGCCGGGCGAGGCGGGTGGCACGACCATGGGCCCGAACAAATTCACATTCAACGATGAACTGGTGGTGGGTTGGACCGGCGTTGGCACCCAGCTCAACGGCATCGGCCATATCGGCATCGATTACGTCTACTACAACGGCAACCGCGCCGCCGATTTCGTCACCGTCGAAGGCGTGAAAAAACTCGGGATCGAGAAAGTCCCGCCGATCGTCACCCGTGGTGTGGTGCTGGACATGACCGCCGTGTACGGCACACCGATCGTCCCGGAAAAAACCGAATTCAGCGTCGCCGATATCCAGAAAGCCCTCGACCTGCAAGCGATCACCATCCAGAAAGGCGATGTGGTGTTGTTCAACACCGGTTGGCTGGAGCTGTTGGGCAAGGACAACGCGAAGTTCCTCGCCGTGGAACCAGGCATCGGTATGGCGGCGGCCAAATGGCTGGTGGACAAGCAGATTGTCGCGTTCGGCGGTGACACTTGGGCTTCGGAAATCTACCCGGCCAAAGATGGTCAGGAGTTCCCGGTCAACCAGTACATGCTGGCCAAGAACGGCATCTACAACCTGGAGCTGATCGACAGCCGCGCCCTGGTCAAAGACAAGGCCTGGGAGTTCATGTTTGTCCTCGGCCAGCCGCTGTACAAGGGCTCGACCCAGGTCAACATCAACCCGGTGGCGATTCACTGACAACTCCGTAGGAGCATGGCTTGCCCGCGATGGCGTTCTTGAGATGGCCATCGCGGGCAAGCCTTGCTCCTACGAAAAACAACGTTTCTGGACATGGAGAACGCATGGATACGGTGCCTTCCCTCGCCAGCATTGCTTCACGCTTGCGCCTCAAACAACTGCGCCTGCTGATCGCCCTGGATGATCGCGGATCCTTGCACAAGGCCGCCGAGCATATTTCCATCTCGCAGTCCGGCGCGACCAAGGCGTTGCATGAAGTCGAGTCGTTGATCAGCATGCCGCTGTTCGAGCGCCAGCCCAAGGGCCTGGTGGCCAATGAAATGGGGCGTTGCATGATTCGTTATGCGCGCCTGATCCATAGCGATGTCGAGCACTTGCACGAAGAAATGCTCAGCATCCTGCAGGGCCAGGGCGGGCGCTTGTCGGTGGGGGTGATCATGGGCGCGATGCCGCTGCTGACCCGGGCCTTGACCGCGTTGCGCCTCAAGCAGCCAGAGCTGTCGATCGAACTGGTGGAGAACACCAGCGCGACCTTGCTCGGCTTGCTGGATCAGGGACGTCTGGATCTGGCGATTTGTCGCACCAGTGTCGGCCAGCGTTCCAACGCCTATGACTGTATCGAGCTCAGCGAAGAACCCTTGGCGGTGGTCGCCAGCCAGGATCATCCGCTGGCGGGCGCCCGGACTTTACAGCTCTCGCAACTGAGCGATTACCGTTGGCTGGTCTACCCCAAGGACATGCCGATGCGCCAGGCCCTGGAGCGCGAACTCAACGAAGCCGGGCTGCAAATTCCGCGTTATCCACTGGAAACCTCATCGATCTTCGCCACCATCCTGTTGGTGCAGCAAGACCCGACGCTGCTGGCAGTGATCCCGGCGGAAGTCGCCGCGTTCTGCGAGCAACACGCTTTGCTGGTGAAACTGCCAGTGCCATTGCGTGCCTTGAGCGAACCTTACGGCGTGATCAGCCGGGCCGGCGCCGACCTGTCTCCGGCAGCGACCCTGCTGATCAACGCGCTGCAACAGGACCCGATTACTTGATCACAATCGGATTCACCGGGGCGCCAGTGCCGCCGACGATCTTCAGCGGCGCGGCGGTGTAGAGGAATTTCCACTGGCCGTCGGCGGCACAATCGCTGGCCAATTCATCGAGCAGCGCCACTTCGGTGAACGTCACGCCGAGGTTGCGCATCAAGGCGTTGTGTAACGGGATCATTACCCCGGAAGACGGGTCGACTGCCACTTCGTTGGCCATGGTGTCGGTGACCAGGTTGGGGATTTCCATCTGGTGAAACCATTCCACCAGTTCACGGCTGAAGGTCAGGCCTGGCTCGGCGAAATCCTTATAGAACTCGTCCGGTTCACGCTCGTAGAACGAGCCGATCCAACCGGTGCGGATGATCAGGATGTCGCGCTTCTCGATCTCGATGCCCTGGGCTTTCGCCGCCGCCAACAGGTCCAAGTGGGTGAAGGTCTCGCCCTTGTCCAGCACCGTTTTGCCGCGATGCCGGGCCATGTCGATCAACACCGCCCGCCCGACAATCCCGCGCTCGGCAATCGGCAGGATGCTGGCCTTGTCCATGCTGCCGATGGTGCTCATGGCGTCGTAGCCGTTCCACAACTTGTTGTCGTGCCAGACGTGGCCCAGGGCGTCGTACTGGGTCGAGCCTTGCAGGTGCATGAAGATCACGTCGTCGGCGTATTCGACGTGGCCGTCGAAGTGGGTCTTGCCGGCGAGGAAGTGGCCCTTGTCCAGCACGTTGACCCGCATCGACGGGCGACGACCGGGCCACAGCGGCTCGCCTTTCGGGTGACCGATCTGGACTTGCAGGGTGAAGGTCTTGCCCTGGCGCACCGAGGCAATGCCGCGCAGGACCTCGGCTTCTTGCAGGTAATTCAGGGCGCCGACTTCATCGTCCGGGCCCCATTTTCCCCAATTGGTGGGGAGGCCTTCGAGGAGTTTTTTAGCGTCGGGAGAACGGTCGGCGGCGGTGTTATTGGTGTTGTGGTCGCACATGAGGGTTGTCCTGGGATTGACGGCCGTACCCTTCCTTGTAAGAGCGAGGCTTGCCCG
>NZ_JBFUBK010000072.1:0-32094 GCF_056405815.1 Pseudomonas sp. P1_F1_2
CCCACAGGCCCACAGGTTGGGTGGATGACTCAAGATCTGTGGGAGCGTGGCTTGCCCGCGATAGGGCCGACTCGGTCCCTAGACTGTCACAGCACCCAACGCCGCCACGATCTTGTGCAATTGAGCTGACTCGCCCTCAATCCGCACCTGCAACCCATCAATCTCCCGACGCGACGGATAGTGTTTGCGCAGCGCATCAAACGCTGCGCGCTGTTCGCTCACATTACCGACCAGGCTGCGCCGAAAGTCCGCATCGTCACGGCGCGGGTCGTACACGCCACGGCACAACATGGCCAACGCCCACGCAGGGTCTGTTTGCGCATTCAAGGTCACTTGCGACAACCACGGCGCCGGCAGCAAATCATTCAGGCTGATGGGCGCCGGTTGCCCGAGAAACTCGCAATACGCTTGATAAATCTGCGCCGTCCCACGCTGTTTGCCATCAAGGCTGTATCCGGCAATGTGCGGTGTTGCCAGTACACACAGCTCAGCCAGCGCTACATCGACTTCAGGCTCGCCTTCCCAAACGTCGAGCACGGCTTGCAGGTCTTCGCGCTCCAGCAACACCTGGCGCAGGGCGGCGTTGTCGACCACCGGGCCACGACTGGCGTTGATCAGCCAGGTGCCAGGCTTGAGCTGGTTCAAACGGTTTTGATCGAACAGATGCCAGGTCGACTGCGCGCCGCTTTTCTTCAAGGGCGTGTGCAGACTGATGACATCGCACTGCTCGATGATCTGTTCGAGGCTGACGAAGTCGCCGCCTTCAGCCGCTTGCCGGGGCGGATCGCACACCAGCACTTTCCAGCCCAGGCCTTTCAGGACCTTGACCAGTCGCCCACCCACTTCGCCGGCACCGACCACGCCATAGGTGCGCGGGGTCAGGTCGACCCCTTCGATTTCAGCCAGGGTCAACAGGCTGCCCAGCACATAGTCGACGACGCCCCGAGCGTTGCAGCCGGGCGCGCTGGACCAGGTGATGCCGGCGCGCTGAAAGTAATCCAGGTCCAGGTGATCGGTGCCGATGGTGCACGTACCGACAAAACGCACGTTGCTGCCTTCGAGCAAGGCACGATTGACGTTGGTCACTGAGCGCACCAGCAACACATCGGCTTGTTCGACGGTGGCGCGGTCGATGGACCGTCCCGGTACCCGGCGGATTTCACCGAAACCTGAGAAGAAGGCATCGAGCAGCGGGATATTTTCGTCGGCAACAATCAGCATGGCAGGCTCCTTTGGCGGATCGGCAGTGTAGGCGCAGATGCCTGTACTGAGCCAGCAGGCATTGCGCATCCTTGTAGCAGCTGGCGAAGCCTGCGTCCGGCTGCGCTGCAGTCGTAAAACCTGAGTTTGCAGTCTTACTGAAACACCGCATCGTCTGACTTTACGACTGCTTCGCAGCCGGACGCAGGCTTCGCCAGCTGCTAAAAGGCATGTCGCAACGTCCGAAGTACGATTACAAATCCCTAACACAGGACTTTTCCTGACCACTGCGTCAGGGCGTAGAATGCGTCGCCTTGCGCATTAAAACCTTTGGACGTTTCGCCCTTGAATTCCGTGACTGACCACCCCGCCACACTCTCCCTCACCCGCCCGGCCCGGGTTCGCCTGGAGCTGAAAAACCTGCTCACGCTGGCGCTGCCGATCATGATCGCGCAACTGGCGACCACCGCCATGGGCTTTGTCGATGCGGTGATGGCAGGCCGGGTCGGGCCTCGCGATCTGGCGGCCGTAGCGCTGGGTAACTCGATCTGGGTCCCGGTGTTTCTGCTGATGACCGGCACCCTGCTGGCAACCACACCCAAAGTCGCCCAGCGTTTTGGCGCCGGCACCCACAGCGAGATCGGCCCGATTGTGCGTCAGGCCCTTTGGCTGGCCTTGGTGGTCGGTTTGATGGCGACCGGCATCCTGTTCAGCGCCGAGCCGATCCTGCACATCATGAACGTCGATCCCGAATTGATCGGCCCCTGCATGCAGTACTTGCACGGCATCGCCAGCGGTTTGCCCGCCGTCGCCTTCTATCATGTATTGCGCTGTTTCAGTGATGGCCTGGGCCGCACGCGCCCGGCGATGGTGCTTGGCCTGTGCGGGTTGGCGCTGAACATCCCGCTGAATTACATCTTCATCTACGGCCACTTCGGTGTGCCGGCCATGGGCGGTGTCGGCTGCGGCTGGGCCACCGCGATTGTGATGTGGGTGATGGCGCTGGGCATGGCCGGCTGGGAGCGCTGGGCGCCGGCTTATCAGTCGAGCCAGTTGTTCAGTCGTTTCGACTGGCCACAATGGTCGGTGATCAAACGCTTGCTGGGCATCGGCCTGCCGATCGGCATCGCAGTGTTCGCCGAGTCGAGCATTTTTGCGGTGATTGCGCTGCTGATCGGCAGCCTCGGCGCCACCGTGGTGGCCGGGCACCAGATCGCCCTGAACTTCAGCTCGCTGGTGTTCATGATCCCTTATTCCCTCGGCATGGCCGTGACGGTGCGGGTCGGCCAGGCCCTCGGTCGCCAGGAGCCACGCGAGGCACGTTTCGCCGCCGGTGTCGGCATGGGCACGGCGCTGGCGTATGCCTGCCTTTCCGCAAGCATGATGTTGTTGCTGCGCGAGCACATTGCAGCGATCTATACCGCTGACCCGACGGTGATTCGCGTGGCTGCCATGCTGATCGTGTACTCGGCGTTGTTCCAGTTTTCCGATGCGATCCAGGTGACAGCGGCCGGCGCTTTGCGCGGTTATCAGGACACGCGCGTGACAATGATCCTGACCCTGTTCGCTTACTGGGGGATTGGTTTGCCGGTGGGTTACGCGCTGGGCCTGACCGATTGGTTCGGCGCGCCGAGCGGCCCGAGCGGCCTGTGGCAAGGTTTGATCGTGGGCTTGAGTTGCGCAGCCGTGATGCTGTCGATCCGCCTGGCGCGCAGTGCACGCAAGCGAATTCGCATCAGCCATTCGGCGGGATGAGCGAATACAAAAAAGGGCCTGCGTTTGCAGGCCCTTTTTTTGTGCCCGTTAATCGAGCTTCTTGCGAATCCAGTAGAGGTAGGTGCCAGCCTCTTCGTGCTGCCCCACCAACTCGTGGTCGAGAAACACACAGAACTTGGGAATGTCGCGACGGGTCGACGGGTCGGTGGCGATCACCTTGAGCAGACCGCCAGGCACCAGGTCACGGATGTGCTGGTGCAACATCATCACTGGCTCCGGGCAATTGAGGCCGGTGGCGTCGAGCGTGCCGTCGACCGGCGTATCAAACATTTCACTCATGATTAACTCCTGAAACTGGCCGGCATTGTCGCGCATTGCCGGGTGTTCGGTCATCTGTGGCATACCGCCGCCCCTGTGGGGGTCAGCTGTTGTGGGAGCTGGGCTTGCCCGCGATGGCATCAACCGGGTTCGACGTCAAACCGAGTCGCCTGCATCGCGGGCAAGCCCGGCTCCCACAAAAGCTCTTTCCCACAGGGGTCCGTGAGAATCAGCGGGACTTGGGTTTCTTCACATCCAGCCGACGCAAATGGCAGGTCACTTCTTCGCGATCGTGGTACAGCTGTTTGCAGCCGATCTCGACCCGGATACCGCGCTCCTTGAAGCCGTCGGCGATGCGTTCCAGCAAACGCTTAACTTCAGCGTAACGCTGTTTCATTGGCAGTTTGAGGTTGACCACCGCTTCCCGGCAATGCCCCTCGCCAATCCACTCCTCCAGCATCGCAGCGTTACGCGCCGGCTTCTCGACGATGTCGCAGACCATCCAGTCCACCGGCTGGCGGGGCTTGAAAGTAAAACCGTCGGCCATCAAGTGTTGCACCAGCCCGGTGTCCATCAAGCTTTCGGCCATCGGGCCGTTGTCGATAGCGGTCACCAGCATGCCGCGATTGACCAGTTGCCAAGTCCAGCCGCCGGGGGCAGCGCCAAGGTCAACGCCGGTCATGTCACTGTGCAGACGCTCATCCCACTGATCGCGTGGGATGAAGTGATGCCAGGCCTCTTCCAGCTTCAGCGTCGAACGGCTCGGGGCCTCACGCGGAAATTTCAGGCGCGGAATGCCCATCGGCCACATCGCCGAGTTGTTTGACTCGGCCAGGCCCATGAACACTTCACGGCCGCTCTTGAACGTCAGCAGCAGACGCGGCTTATGCGCATCTTCCACCAGCTTGCCGGCAGCCATCAGCGCCTTGCGCAGGTGACCTTCGAATTTCTTGCAGAAGTTCGACAGCTCCTTGCCATCGTTGGTGTCGACCATTTCCAGCCACAGGCTGCCGCACAGCGGAAAGTCCGCCATGTGCGCGAGGATTACGCTGATGCGGTCGGTTTCCGGCAGGTCGATGAAAATTCCGCGAGCCCATTGGCGCGGGAAGATCAGCTCGGCGAAACGCTGGCCACGCATCAAGCGCTCGGCGCCGTCTTCTTCGGTGCAGATGAACTCGGCGCAGGCGCTGGCGGTTTTGGCCTTGGCATAACCGGCCACGTTCAGACGCGCCGCGTGTTCAGAAATCTCGGAACAGACTTCGCCTTCGAAGCCCGGCCGGCAATGCATAAAGAGGGTGTTCATTTTTACTCCTGGGCAGATGGCGAGACATTCAACCACTGCGCGATGCCCAGACTTGCGTTGAAGCAAAGCCTGTCACGAAAACCGGCGCATGATAGCCGAGTTCGGAACCTTGGACTTGGCCATAGAGTCCAGTTATTAGCCAGCTACTTAAAACAGGGCTAGGTTTAATGCTCTGCCCATCCCCTCAGTCCGTAGCCGTGCGGACTTAAAGGAGTGATCGTAATGCCCTCTCTCGATAGCCTGAAAACCCTTAAAACCCTGCAAGTCGACGACAAGACCTACCACTATTTCAGTCTGCCCGAGGCCGCCAAGAGCCTCGGTGATCTCGACACATTGCCCATGTCGTTGAAAGTACTGCTGGAAAACCTGCTGCGCTGGGAAGATGAAAAAACCGTCACCGGTGCCGACCTCAAGGCGATTGCCGCGTGGCTCAAGGAGCGTAGCTCCGACCGCGAAATCCAGTACCGCCCCGCCCGCGTACTAATGCAGGACTTTACCGGCGTTCCCGCCGTGGTCGACCTGGCAGCCATGCGCGCCGCCATGGCCAAGGCCGGCGGCGATCCGCAGCGCATCAATCCGCTGTCGCCGGTGGACCTGGTGATCGACCACTCGGTGATGGTCGACAAATTTGGCAGTTCCAGCGCCTTCGAACAAAACGTCGACATTGAAATGCAGCGTAATGGTGAGCGTTACGCATTCCTGCGCTGGGGCCAGAGCGCATTCGACAACTTCAGCGTAGTGCCACCGGGCACCGGGATCTGCCATCAGGTCAATCTGGAATACCTGGGCCGCACGGTCTGGACCAAGGACGAGGACGGCCGCACCTATGCCTTCCCCGACACGCTGGTCGGCACCGACTCCCACACCACCATGATCAACGGCCTTGGCGTCCTCGGCTGGGGCGTCGGCGGAATCGAAGCGGAAGCAGCGATGCTCGGCCAACCCGTGTCGATGCTGATCCCCGAAGTGATCGGCTTCAAGCTCACCGGCAAACYCAAGGAAGGCATCACCGCCACCGACCTGGTGCTGACCGTCACCCAGATGCTGCGCAAGAAAGGTGTGGTCGGCAAATTCGTCGAGTTCTACGGTGACGGCCTCGCCGACCTGCCGCTGGCCGATCGCGCGACCATCGCCAACATGGCCCCGGAATACGGCGCCACCTGTGGCTTCTTTCCGGTAGACGATGTGACGCTGGAGTATTTGCGTTTGTCCGGCCGGCCGCCGGAAACGGTGAAACTGGTCGAGGCGTATAGCAAGGCTCAAGGCCTGTGGCGCTTGCCGGGCAAGGAACCAGTGTTCACCGGCAGCCTGGCGCTGGACATGGCCAATGTCGAAGCCTGCCTCGCCGGGCCAAAACGTCCACAGGATCGCGTTTCATTGCCCAATGTCGCGCAGGCGTTCACCGACTTCATCGACCTGCAATTCAAACCCACCAGCAAGGAAGTAGGTCGACTGGAAAGTGAAGGCGGCGGCGGTGTCGCAGTAGGCAATGCCGATCTGGCCGGTGAAGCCGACTACGAACACGGCGGCCAGACCTATCGATTGAAAAACGGCGCGGTGGTGATTGCCGCGATCACCTCCTGCACCAACACCTCCAACCCGAGCGTGATGATGGCGGCGGGTCTGGTGGCGAAAAAGGCCATTGAAAAAGGCCTCATGCGTAAACCGTGGGTCAAGAGCTCACTGGCGCCGGGCTCCAAAGTGGTCACTGACTACTACAAGGCAGCGGGCCTGACGCAGTACCTCGACGAATTGGGTTTTGCCTTGGTCGGGTACGGCTGCACCACCTGCATCGGCAATTCCGGCCCGCTGTCGGAGCCCATCGAAAAAGCCATCCAGGCCGCTGACCTGACCGTTGCCTCGGTTTTGTCGGGCAACCGCAACTTTGAGGGACGTGTACATCCACTGGTGAAAACCAACTGGCTGGCCTCCCCACCGCTGGTCGTGGCGTATGCGCTGGCCGGTACCGTGCGCATCGACATCAGCAGCGAACCGCTGGGCAACGACAAGGAGGGCAACCCGGTGTACTTGCGCGACATCTGGCCGAGCAGCAAAGAGATCGCCGACTCGGTGAATCAGGTCAACACCGCCATGTTCCACAAGGAATACGCCCAAGTATTTGCCGGCGACGAACAATGGCAGGCCATCCAGGTCCCGCAAGCAGCGACCTATGTCTGGCAGGATGACTCGACTTACATTCAGCATCCGCCGTTTTTCGATGGCATCGGCGGACCGCCACCCGTGGTCAAGGACGTCGCCGAAGCCAGAATCCTTGCCCTGCTGGGTGACTCCGTAACAACCGACCACATCTCCCCGGCCGGCAATATCAAGGCCGACAGCCCGGCCGGACAGTACTTGCGCAACAAAGGCGTGGAGCCGCGCGACTTCAACTCCTACGGCTCCCGCCGTGGCAACCACGAAGTGATGATGCGCGGCACCTTTGCCAACATTCGTATCCGCAACGAAATGCTCGGCGGCGAAGAAGGCGGCAATACCTTCTATATCCCCACGATGGAGAAAATGCCGATCTACGACGCGGCCATGCGTTATCAAGCGTCGGGCACGCCGCTGGTGGTGATTGCCGGCCAGGAATACGGAACCGGCTCAAGCCGCGACTGGGCAGCCAAGGGCACCAACCTGCTGGGCGTAAAAGCGGTCATCGCCGAAAGCTTCGAACGGATTCACCGCTCCAACCTCGTCGGCATGGGTGTGTTGCCGTTGCAGTTCAAACTCGATCAGAACCGCAAGATCCTGAAACTGAGTGGCAAGGAGACGCTGGATATCCTCGGATTGACTGGCGTAGAGCTGACGCCGCGGATGAACCTGACACTGGTCATCACCCGCGAAGATGGCAGCAAGGAAAAGATCGAAGTGCTGTGCCGGATCGACACACTCAATGAAGTCGAGTACTTCAAGTCCGGGGGGATCTTGCATTACGTGTTGCGGCAACTGATTGCCTCTTAAGCGCTTGCGGACACAGACACCGCCTTCGGGCGGTGTTTTTGTTTGTGCCGCGCGCGCCCCTATAATCCCCCCGCTTTGTAGGCTCGGCACAAAACCACTGAGGCCCGAGGCGTTCCGCAAAATTTGTACACAAGGACTTCACATGCTCGCCCTGCCATGGAGCTACCTGGCCCTGCTCTCCCTCGGCTACGCCCTCGCTTTGACCTACGGCCAACTTGGCTGGATGGCCGTTGTTTCCGTGGCGTTGCTGCTAGTGGCCGGTGTTGCCGTCCGCCAACAAAAACTCCCCGTCGCCCACTACCTCGGTCACGGTCTGTTCGTGATCCTGGCCCTGGCGCTGGCATTGCACTGGCTTCCCGGTTTCTATAACGGTCGCGGCATTGCCCCTCAACGCCTCACCGACGATGCCGTGCCTTTTTCAATGTATTTGAATCAGGACAAACCCCTGATCGGCTTCTGGCTGCTATTGGCTTGTCCGTGGATTGTCGGCCGGCGTTCTTTACGACTTGGAATCTACGCCACTGCCCTCGCCCTGACGCTCAGTGCCGTGCTGGCCTTGGGTGGCGCGTTGCTGTTGGGCATGATCAGTTGGGCGCCGAAGTGGCCGGATCACGCCTGGCTGTGGCTGCTGAATAATCTGCTGCTGGTCACCCTCGTGGAGGAAGCCCTGTTTCGCGGGTATCTGCAGGGTGGCCTGAGTCGTCGCTTCCAGCACCTGCCCCATGGCGAAAACCTCGCCTTGTTAATGACCTCATTGCTGTTTGGCCTCGTGCATCTGGGGGCGGGCTGGCAATGGGGGCTGCTGGCCAGTCTCGCCGGTGTCGGGTACGGCCTGGCCTATCGCTTCGGCGGCCTGGGTGCAGCCATCGCCACCCATTTCGGCCTGAACCTGCTGCACTTCGCGTTCTTCACTTATCCCATGCTCGCGGGCTGAGGCAATTCTCGTTTTGCGACGCACTGCTGATTATTAAAAAATAATTTCAACTAATGCCTGCCACCGCCGACAACCTTTCAAAGCCTTGCAGATTGAGAAAGCCATGCGTAACAACCAGCCCATTACACAACGCGAACGGACCTTCCCGGCCCAGCAACGGTTGATTTCCACCACCGATGCCAAGGGCGTGATCACCTACTGCAACGACGCGTTCGTGGAGATCAGCGGGTTTTCTCGTGAGGAACTGGTCCGCGCACCGCACAACCTGGTCCGTCACCCCGACGTTCCGGCCGCGGTGTTCGCGCACATGTGGGACACACTCAAACAAGGCTTGCCATGGATGGGCATCGTCAAGAATCGCTGCAAAAGCGGTGATCACTATTGGGTTAACGCCTACGTGACACCGATTTTCGAAGGCAAACAGGTGATCGGTTACGAGTCGGTGCGGATCAAGCCCACTGCCGAACAGATCCAGCGTGCCGAAGCACTCTACCAACGCATCAACCAAGGCAAGTCGGCCATCCCCTCCACTGATAAATGGCTGCCGGTGCTTCAGGACTGGCTGCCGTTCATTCTGGTCAGCCAGCTAAGCTTCATGATCGGGGCCACGTTGACGTCGCAATGGGGCTTTGCCCTGGCCGCCGGCCTGTCGGTGCCGCTGGGCCTGATGGGGTTGAGCTGGCAACAGCGCGGCCTCAAGCGCCTGCTGCGCCTGGCCGAACAGACCACGTCCGACCCGCTGATCGCGCAGATGTACACCGACAGCCGTGGCGCTCAGGCGCGACTGGAAATGTCGATCCTCAGCCAGGAAGCCCGCTTGAGAACCTGCCTGACCCGTCTGCAGGACACCGCCGAGCACCTGACCGATCAGGCGAAACAGTCCGACGCCCTGGCGCACAACAGCTCCAGCGGCCTGGAACGCCAGCGCGTGGAAACCGAGCAAGTGGCCACCGCCGTCAACCAGATGGCGGCCACCACTCAGGAAGTCGCCAGCCATGTACAACGCACCGCCGACGCCACGCAGGAAGCCAATCGCCTGACCGGTCGCGGTCGCGACATCGCCGGGGAAACCCGCGAAGCCATTCAGCGCCTGTCGGTGGTAGTCGGCGAAACCGGCCTGACCGTGACCCAGTTGGCCAAGGACAGCGACGAAATCGGCGGCGTGGTCGACGTGATCAAAGGCATCGCCGACCAGACCAACCTGCTGGCTTTGAACGCGGCCATTGAAGCGGCCCGCGCCGGTGAAATGGGGCGTGGTTTTGCGGTGGTGGCTGACGAAGTCCGCCAACTGGCGCAACGCACCAGCGAATCCACCGGGCAGATCCATAGCCTGATCGCCAAGCTGCAACAAACTGCCAGCACGGCCGTGCAGACCATGGAAGCCGGGCATCGTCAGGCCGAAGAAGGCGTGGCACGGGTGCTGGAAGCGGATCAGGCGCTGGTGGGCATCAGCGAAGCGGTGGCCAACATCACCGACATGACCACCCAGATCGCGGCAGCGACCGAAGAGCAAAGCGCGGTGGCCGAAGAAATCAGCCGCAACATCAGCAACATCTCGCAATTGGCGGACCAGACGTCCGAGCAAGCGCAGAACTCGGCATTGCTGAGTGAAGAACTGACGAAGACCGCGAATACCCAGTATTCGTTGGTGGAGCGGTTTAACCGCTGATTGCACTGGTGAGACCAAAAACCCGGACAGCGAAAGCTTCCGGGTTTTTTGTGGCCGCTCTGAAAATGAAGCAGCTTGGGTTGGCTTCTTCATTGGCAGCCAGCGAAGAAACCATGACTGCTAACGACAAACTCATTCAACCGACGCGGACGCTGCCTACAACATCGCCAGAATCCGCCGACTTGTACGCATTGGGGGGGCAGGTTCTATTGTTTGCCGGTCAAAAACTATTCACATAAGCTGGCCGGTATGAATACACATCCTTCGGAGGCTCCGATGGCCACCACCAAAAAAATCGACAAACCCAACAAAAAGGTTGTTCGTGATGAACTGACATTCCTGGATGTTCGGCAAGCCGCACGTGATGGACAGAAAGTGTTCGATAAATTTGTGATCACAGGCAGGCTACCCATTACAAAGTAGGCCTGGATGCCAACCGTCAAAATCTCCGCGATTTTCGAACAATTAATCAACTGGCAAAACTTCGCGGCACACTTTTATAACTACAAAGTGTGCAACGAACTGTCAGCAATTTTCGGACGGGACGAACGACTCGATCTGAACGACATGCACCACATTCACTTGGCAAGTACTCACACGACTCAAGTGCGATGGGCGAAAATCGAACGCCAGTATTACCGCACAGCATTGGTCAACGACCCTGACAATGACTTCTGGCTGATCTATGCCTATGACGCCTTTCGGGACGAGTACCTATTGCTTACCGTCACCGGCCCGGATGCCCATAATCGAATGGAATGGGGTTCATTTCTGCGTACAGTGAATTGCGAGATTGTTGAGCCTTGGGTGATGGGGAAAATTATCTTTCCCGATCTGGACGATCTTTGACCCGACGGAGTAGTCATGCCCCAAAAAACTCAGCCACCTTCCCCGTCGCAGCCGCCAAATGCTGCTCATGCGTAAACCCCGACGCCTTCAACGGCTTCAAGTCATGATCCCCCGCCGCCAGCCACATCACCTCGATGTTCGGCGATAGCGCGTAACCCTCGACCGCCTCCCGATTGCCCAGCGCATCCCGCTCGCCCTGCACAATCAACGTCCGCGTCTTCAACCCGGCCAGATGTTCGACCCGCGGTTTCTCGGGCTTACCCACCGCATAGAACGGATAACCCAGGCACACCAGCGCCTCCGCGCCCAACTCATCCGCCAGCAAACTGGCCATCCGCCCGCCCATGGACTTGCCACCGATGGCCAGAGGCCCAGTGACATGACGTCGCACTTCGCCATACACCTCGCGCCAGCATTCCAGCAGTTTCGGCGCCGGATTGGGTGGGCGTTTACCGCCCTCGGTGCGCCGCTGCGCCATGTACGGGAACTCAAAGCGCAACACGTTGACGCCTTGTGCAGCAAGGCGTTGCGCCATATCGCTCATCCAGTCGCTGTCCATCGGCGCACCGGCACCGTGGGCGAGAATCAGCGTCGCCGAGGCCGGCGTGACAGCCGCATTCCATAACCATCCATGATCGCGCGTGCACTGCGCCCATTGATCCCCGTCAATACTGGCCTTGTGCTGTTTGTCCATGC
The DNA here is from genome assembly GCF_056405815.1 of Pseudomonas sp. P1_F1_2. Taxonomy (NCBI): domain Bacteria; kingdom Pseudomonadati; phylum Pseudomonadota; class Gammaproteobacteria; order Pseudomonadales; family Pseudomonadaceae; genus Pseudomonas; species Pseudomonas sp. P1_F1_2. Next base: position 11,650 of record NZ_JBFUBK010000072.1, read on the forward strand.
TTGCCTCGCTTTTAGTCTGCCTATAACTCCAGGCGAAGGGAGCGTCATTGCCTTGCGAGACGCCTTCACTTCGGCTGAACCGTGGATGGGGAACCATGAACACTTCTATCAGTACCGCCTACAACTACAAGGTGGTCCGCCAATTCGCCATTATGACGGTGGTGTGGGGCATCGTCGGCATGGGGCTCGGGGTTTTTCTCGCGGCCCAATTGGTCTGGCCCGAACTCAACTTCAATCTGCCGTGGACCAGTTTCGGCCGGTTGCGCCCGTTGCACACCAACGCGGTGATCTTCGCCTTCGGAGGTTGCGCCCTGTTCGCCAGTTCGTTTTATTCGGTGCAACGCACCTGCCAAACGCAGCTGTTCGCGCCGAAAATTGCCGCGTTCTGCTTCTGGGGCTGGCAACTGGTGATCCTGCTGGCGGCGATCAGCCTGCCGCTGGGTTACACCAGTTCCAAGGAATACGCCGAGCTGGAATGGCCGATCGACATCCTGATCACCATCGTCTGGGTCGCCTACGCCATCGTGTTCTTCGGCACGCTGGTCAAGCGCAAGACCAAGCACATCTATGTCGGTAACTGGTTCTTCGGTGGGTTCATCATCACCGTGGCCATTTTGCACCTCGTCAACAACATGGAATTGCCGGTCAGCTTCACCAAGTCCTACTCGGTGTACGCCGGTGCGACCGATGCCATGGTGCAGTGGTGGTACGGCCACAACGCCGTGGGCTTTTTCCTCACCGCCGGTTTCCTCGGGATGATGTACTACTTCGTTCCGAAGCAGGCCGAACGTCCGGTGTATTCCTATCGCCTCTCCATCGTGCACTTCTGGGCGCTGATCACCCTGTACATCTGGGCCGGTCCGCACCACTTGCACTACACCGCGCTGCCGGACTGGGCACAGTCGCTGGGCATGGTGATGTCCTTGATTCTGCTGGCACCCAGCTGGGGCGGGATGATCAACGGCATGATGACCCTGTCGGGCGCCTGGCATAAGTTGCGCAGCGACCCGATCCTGCGCTTCCTCGTGGTGTCGCTGGCGTTCTACGGCATGTCGACCTTCGAAGGCCCGATGATGGCCATTAAGACCGTCAACGCACTGTCTCACTACACCGACTGGACCATCGGCCACGTTCACGCTGGCGCTCTGGGCTGGGTGGCGATGATTTCCATCGGTGCGCTGTACCACATGATTCCGAAAGTCTTCGGCCGCGAGCAGATGCACAGCATCGGCCTGATCAACGCGCACTTCTGGCTCGCTACCATCGGCACCGTGCTGTACATCGCCTCGATGTGGGTCAACGGCATCGCTCAGGGCCTGATGTGGCGCGCCGTCAACGAAGACGGCACGCTGACCTACTCCTTCGTCGAAACGCTGGTGGCCAGTCACCCAGGCTTCATCGTGCGGCTGGTAGGCGGGGCGATCTTCCTCAGCGGCATGTTCCTGATGGCTTACAACACTTGGCGCACCGTGCGGGCCTCGCAGCCCGCCGACGTCGCCGCTGCCGCGCAGATGGCTTGAGGAGTCCGCCATGAAACACGAAACAATCGAAAAAAACGTCGGCCTGCTGCTGTTGCTGATGGTACTGGCAGTGAGCATCGGCGGCCTGACCCAGATCGTCCCGCTGTTCTTCCAGGACGTGACCAATAAACCAGTGGAAGGCATGAAGCCCTACACCGCCCTGCAACTGGAAGGTCGCGATATCTATATCCGCGAAGGCTGCGTCGGCTGCCACTCGCAGATGATCCGCCCGTTCCGCGCCGAGACCGAACGCTACGGCCACTACTCGGTCGCCGGGGAAAGCGTCTGGGATCACCCGTTCCTGTGGGGCTCGAAACGTACCGGTCCGGACCTGGCCCGGGTCGGCGGACGTTACTCGGAAGACTGGCACCGCGCGCACTTGTACAACCCGCGCAACGTGGTGCCGGAATCGAAAATGCCCGCCTACCCGTGGCTGGTGGCCAATCAACTCGACAGCAGCCACACCGAAACCAAGATCAAGGCAATGCGCACCCTTGGCGTGCCGTACACCGACGACGACATCACAGGCGCCGTCGCCTCACTCAAGGGCAAGACCGAAATGGATGCCCTGGTCGCCTATCTGCAAGTGCTCGGCACTGCCATCAAGAGCAAGAGGTGAGCCATGGTCATTGAAATGAGCACTGGAATGATCCGCGGCCTGGGCACGGTCGTGGTGTTTGTGGCTTTCGTCGGGCTGACGTTGTGGGTGTTCAACAGCAAGCGCAATCCGGAATTTGCCGAAGCATGCCTGCTGCCGTTCGCCGACGAACCGAAACCCGATGACGCCACCCAAGAACCTGAAACAAGGAGTACCCGGCCATGACCACCTTCTGGAGTACGTGGATCTGCGTGCTGACCATCGGCAGCCTGATCGGCCTGACCTGGCTGCTGATCGGCACTCGCAAGGGCGAAACCAAGGGCAGCGTCGACCAGACCATGGGCCACAGCTTCGACGGCATCGAGGAATACGACAACCCGCTGCCGCAGTGGTGGTTCATGCTGTTTGCCGGCACGTTGGTGTTTGCCGTGGGTTATCTGATCCTTTATCCGGGCCTGGGCAACTGGAAAGGCATCTTGCCGGGCTATGAAAACGGCTGGACCGGCGCGCATGAATGGGAAAAGGAGATGGCCAAGGCCGACGCGAAGTTCGGGCCRATCTTCGCCAAATTTGCCGCCATGCCCGTGGAAGAAGTGGCCAAGGACCCGCAAGCGCTGAAAATGGGCGGCCGCCTGTTTGCGTCCAACTGCTCGGTCTGCCACGGCTCGGATGCCAAGGGCGCGTTCGGCTTCCCGAACCTGGCCGACAGCGACTGGCGTTGGGGCGGCGCGGCGGACACCATCAAGACCACCATCATGGGCGGGCGCATGGCCGCAATGCCGGCCTGGGGTGAAATCCTCGGCGAGGCGGGTGTGAAGAATGTCGCCGCGTATGTGCGTCATGACCTGGCCGGCCTGCCGTTGCCTGCCGACAATGGCGCCGACCTGCAAGCCGGACAGAAACTGTTCAGCACCACCTGCACCGCGTGTCACGGGGCAAACGGCCAGGGTACGCAAGCCATGGGCGCGCCGAACCTGACGCACCCGACCGGTTTCATTTACGGTACGAGCCTGACGCAGCTTGAACAAACGATTCGTCATGGCCGCCAGGGCCATATGCCGGCGCAGAACGAATTGCTCGGCAACGACAAAGTGCAATTGCTGGCGGCTTACGTGTTCAGCCTGTCCCACGGGTTGAACACCGAGCGTTTGCAGGCTGAAGGCAAGAACGAATAAATCTGGACCGCTCTGCTGCCGCATTCTGCGCAATGCGGCAGTTCCCTGCCCCTTTGCGACTCATTGTCGCACCCTCCCCCTGCTCTTTCTTTCGGTTCGCCAGATTCGGGTCTAAGCTTGCTCCGTGCGGACTGGCATGAGCCGGTTCCGGGTCGTTTTTAGCCGATGTGTTCGACAATTCTGTCCGATGACAACCCGCAAAGGCTGGTAGATACCGGCTGTCGCGCCAATTGCCATCGGTCACTGGATCGTTGCGTTTCAACACACTCCGTTACATCTGACCTGGCCCCCTCATCATTTTCGTTCGCTGCGACATTTTGCCCACGGGCAATTTTGTCCTTACGCGGCGCATGGAAAGGCCGCAGAATCAGCTTTTGAAAGCATTGACCCAGGTCATGGCGCGTTGCAATGACCCCCTGCTTTCTCCATACTTGCGGCCGATTTTTACTCCTAATAAAACACCCAAACCGTGGAACCTTAGAATGAGCACAGCAATCAGTCCGACTGCTTATAACTATAAGGTAGTCCGCCAGTTCGCCATCATGACGGTGGTCTGGGGGATCCTTGGCATGGGGCTCGGTGTCTTCATCGCCTCACAGCTCGTATGGCCGGAATTGAACTTCGGTCTGCCGTGGACGACTTTTGGACGCCTACGCCCGTTGCACACCAACCTGGTGATTTTCGCCTTCGGTGGTTGTGCACTGTTTGCCACTTCTTATTACGTCGTGCAGCGAACCTGCCAAACGCGACTGATTTCCGACAGCCTCGCAGCCTTCCACTTCTGGGGTTGGCAAGCGGTGATCGTCGGTGCAGGCATCACCTTGCCGTTGGGTTRCACCACCACCAAGGAATACGCTGAGCTGGAATGGCCTCTGGCAATTTTGCTGGCCATTGTCTGGATCGTTTACGCACTGGTGTTCTTCGGCACCATCGTCAAGCGCAAGACCAAGCACATCTATGTCGGTAACTGGTTCTACGGCGCGTTCATTGTCGTGACCGCGATGCTGCACATCGTCAACCACATGTCGCTGCCGGTCAGCCTGTTCAAGTCCTACTCGGCCTACTCGGGTGCGACTGACGCGATGATCCAGTGGTGGTACGGCCACAACGCCGTAGGTTTCTTCCTGACCACCGGCTTCCTGGGGATGATGTACTACTTCGTTCCGAAGCAGGCCGAGCGTCCGATCTACTCCTATCGCTTGTCCATCGTGCACTTCTGGGCGCTGATCACCCTGTACATCTGGGCCGGTCCGCACCACCTGCACTACACCGCTCTGCCGGACTGGGCACAATCGCTGGGCATGGCGATGTCGATCATCCTGCTGGCTCCGAGCTGGGGCGGCATGATCAACGGCATGATGACCCTGTCGGGCGCCTGGCATAAGCTGCGCACCGACCCGATCCTGCGTTTCCTGGTCGTGTCGCTGGCGTTCTACGGCATGTCGACCTTCGAAGGTCCGATGATGGCCATCAAGACCGTCAACTCGCTGTCTCATTACACTGACTGGACCATCGGCCACGTACACGCCGGTGCCTTGGGCTGGGTAGCGATGATCTCGATCGGCGCGATCTACCACATGATTCCGAAGCTGTTCGGTCGCGCGCAGATGCACAGCACTGGCCTGATCAACACGCACTTCTGGCTCGCGACCATCGGTACCGTTCTGTACATCGCGTCGATGTGGGTCAACGGCATTACCCAGGGTCTGATGTGGCGTGCAATCAACGATGACGGCACCCTCACCTACTCGTTCGTCGAAGCGCTGCAAGCCAGCCACCCTGGTTTCATCGTTCGCGCCCTGGGCGGTGCGTTCTTTGCCAGCGGCATGCTGTTCATGGCCTACAACGTATGGCGCACCGTACGTGCCTCGAACCCGGCTGAAGCTGCAGCCGCCGAACAGATTGCTGTAGTTGGAGCTCACTGATGAAGCATGAAGCAGTCGAGAAGAATATTGGCCTGCTGGCCTTCTTCATGGTTATCGCCGTCAGCATCGGCGGCCTGACCCAGATCGTTCCGCTGTTTTTCCAGGACGTCACCAACAAGCCGGTCGAAGGCATGAAGCCGCGCCCCGCCCTTGAACTGGAAGGCCGCGACATCTACATCGCCAACGGTTGTGTCGGCTGCCACTCGCAGATGATCCGCCCGTTCCGCGCTGAAACCGAACGTTACGGCCACTACTCGGTTGCCGGTGAAAGCGTCTGGGATCACCCGTTCCTGTGGGGTTCCAAGCGTACCGGTCCGGACCTGGCCCGTGTCGGCGGTCGTTACTCCGATGACTGGCAGCGTGCGCACTTGTACAACCCGCGCAACGTCGTGCCCGAGTCGAAAATGCCGGCGTACCCGTTCCTCGTGGAAAACAAGCTCGACGGCAAAGACACCGCCAAGAAAATGGAAGTCTTGCGCACGCTCGGCGTTCCTTACACCGACGAAGACATCGCCGGTGCCAAGGATGCTGTGAAGGGCAAAACCGAAATGGACGCGCTGGTGGCCTATCTGCAAGGCCTGGGCACCATCATCAAAAGCAAACGGTGATTTAGATGGATATCGGGATGATTCGTGGCCTGGGCACCGTTGTTGTGATGGTGGCCTTCATCGGTCTGGCGTTGTGGGTGTTCAGCCCCAAGCGCAAGTCGGAGTTTGAAGACGCGACCTTGCTGCCTTTCGCGGATGATCCCGAAGCCATCAAGCACGTCGAGCAAGCTTCTAGGAGTAACAAAGAATGACTACGTTCTGGAGTCTGTACGTCACAGTCCTCAGTCTCGGCACCATCTTCGCCCTGACCTGGCTGCTGCTGTCCACCCGCAAGGGCCAGCGCACCGAGCAGACGGACGAAACGGTTGGCCACTCCTTCGACGGGATCGAGGAGTACGACAACCCACTGCCAAAATGGTGGTTCATGCTGTTCGTGGGAACCATCATTTTTGCCTTGGGCTACCTGGTCCTGTACCCGGGCCTGGGCAACTGGAAAGGCTTGCTGCCGGGTTACAACTACCTTGATACCGAGAAGCAGACCCCATTCGCCAACGGCCAGGCCGGCTGGACCGGCGTTCACGAATGGGAAAAGGAAATGGCCAAGTCGGACGCCAAGTTCGGCCCGATTTTCGCCAAATTCGCGTCCATGCCTATCGAAGAAGTCGCCAAAGACCCGCAAGCCTTGAAGATGGGTGGCCGCCTGTTCGCCTCCAACTGCTCGGTTTGCCACGGTTCCGACGCCAAAGGCGCTTATGGCTTCCCTAACCTGACCGACGCCGACTGGCGCTGGGGCGGCGAGCCGGAAACCATCAAGACCACCATCATGGGCGGCCGTCACGCGGTCATGCCGGCGTGGGCTGACGTGATCGGCGAGCAAGGCGTTTCCGACGTCGCGGCGTTTGTCCTGACCAACCTCGATGGCCGCAAACTGCCGGAAGGCACCAAGGCTGACCCGGTTGCCGGTCAAAAGCTGTTCGCTGCCAACTGCGTGGCCTGCCACGGTCCGGAAGGCAAAGGTACGCCAGCGATGGGCGCACCCAACCTGACCCACCCGGCCGCGTTCATCTACGGTTCGAGCTTCGCTCAACTGCAGCAGACCATCCGTTACGGCCGTCAGGGCCAGATGCCTGCGCAAGAGCAACTGCAAGGCAACGACAAGGTTCACTTGTTGGCTGCTTATGTCTACAGCCTCTCTCACGGTGAGAAGGCTCCGGCGGCAGACGCTCAGTAAGGCAAACGCCTGATGCAACAAAAAACGGCCCCGCCAATGAGAATTGGCGGGGCCGTTTTCGTTGAAGATAATCAGTGAAGGTTTACTTGACTGGAATCGTTTTCACGAAGGTGCGGCTCGGCCAGTGGTTCCCTTTGACAAGGTCAACGGTCACGGATTTGCGGTCCTTCGAAAAGTTGGCAATCAAGTACGTCTGCTGTGAAGCTGCGCCGCTCAGGAACAAGGGCACATCGCCCAAAAAGTATCCACCGTGAAATCCCCCGGCGTCCTCGTGTATATGACCTGCGAAGACAGCGGTGACCTTGTAATCCGCGACGATCCTGCGGAATCTGGCGACCTGTTCCGTGCTGCCTTTCCAGTAACTTGGTTTATGCATGTTAAGAATGATGATCTGACCTTTGGAGCGTGCTTCTTTCAAATCCTGCTCCAGCCAATCCAGCGAGTCCGTTATCTCGAAAGTAGTCGGGTTCAGAGGGTGGTAAATTCGGTCCGTGTACGTCGGTTCGTTATTCAATTGAACAAAATGTACATCCCCGACATCTCTGGACCAAGCGAGGCTTCCGGAATACAACCTGTTAAAGAAAGGACCACTGATCTTCAAATCAAAACTCCCAACTTTGTCGCGATGATGCGCTTCAAAATCGGTAATACTGCCCGCAGCACAACTATTGGAAAAACAATCAAGACCTTCATAATCATGATTACCCAATCCGTATACAAAATCGCTACCGAAATACTTCTTCTGCACCGAGCGGATATAGGAACGCTGCCAGCCATGACCATACGCTGTGATATCACCGTTGATCATGACGGGAACTTCCAACCATGGACGGCTCTTCCTGAAATGAGCAATGTCGGAGTACTGACTTTCGATCAGCGTTCTGGATCGGGCCTGTTGTTCAGAATCTGACTCTTCTACACCCGCGTCCGTTTTGTCAGTCCAGGGGTATTGCGGATCAGATGTAAATATCGCGAACTCAGGATTTTTCGTGCTCGGCACATACGCAGCATTACTGACTAGCGAGATCATCGCGAGACTGACAATCAAACAACTTTTAACTAACAACATTATTGAATTCCATTTCCATTGAACTAAACAAGAACGGCGACTCTTCGCCGAAAACAAACTTATGTCAAAAGACCGAAGATTAAAATACGCAACAGCCATCTAATTAATGAATAGTATTTCAGAAACCGCAAGCACCAAAATTATTAAAGCTGGGTGTTTTTATATAAAACAGCAAAACCGGTGCCGAACATACAGAAGCGAAAGGTCTGTCCGGTCGCCCACCTACCAGAAATCAGCAGATCGATGAACCTCATCGCCAAAAATTCGTCCATACTTCTGAAGTCAATTGATCTGAATCATGTTTTGTTACATTCGCTACACCATTCATGATTTTCCACCAACGCGACCAAAGGTCGCACCCTTGAGCTAGAGCTTCAGGCGTATCATTGGGCCACTGCAACAGCCCTTTTTGACCGCGGTCGGCATGTACTGACCGGGGCATTTTTCCACTGCCGTGGGATGCAACGATGAGCAATCAGATTCCGGTACACGACGTCACTCCCCCCAACAAGAACGCGAACAACAGCGTCGACCTCTATGCCTCTCGGGAAAAAATCTACACCCGCGCCTTCACCGGGTTGTTCCGCAACCTGCGAATGATGGGCGGCGCCTTTTTGTTTTTGCTGTATTTCGGCACGGTGTGGCTGAACTGGGGCGGCCATCAAGCCGTCTGGTGGAACCTGCCGGAGCGTAAATTCTTTATTTTTGGTGCAACCTTCTGGCCTCAGGATTTCATCCTGCTGTCCGGCATCTTGATCATCAGTGCCTTTGGCCTGTTCTTCATCACCGTCTACGCCGGCCGGGTCTGGTGCGGCTATACCTGCCCGCAAAGTGTCTGGACATGGATTTTCATGTGGTGCGAAAAGGTCACTGAAGGCGACCGCAACCAGCGCATCAAACTGGACAAGGCGCCCATGAGCGCCAACAAGCTCCTGCGCAAATTCAGCAAGCATTCGATGTGGCTGTTGATCGGGTTTGTCACCGGCCTGACCTTCGTCGGTTACTTCTCGCCCATCCGCGAACTGGTTTTCGACTTTTTCACCGGCGAAGCCGATGGCTGGTCGTACTTCTGGGTCGGCTTTTTCACCCTTGCCACTTACGGCAATGCCGGCTGGCTGCGCGAACAGGTGTGCATTTACATGTGCCCCTACGCTCGTTTCCAGAGCGTGATGTTCGACAAAGACACCCTGATCGTCTCCTACGATCCGCGTCGTGGTGAGTCCCGTGGGCCTCGCAAGAAAGGCATCGACTACAAGGCGCAAGGCCTTGGCGATTGCATCGATTGCACCATGTGCGTCCAGGTCTGCCCGACCGGCATCGACATCAGAGACGGCCTGCAAATCGAGTGCATCGGGTGCGCGGCCTGTATCGACGCCTGCGACGCGATTATGGACAAAATGGACTACCCGCGCGGCCTGATCAGCTACACCACCGAGCACAACCTGTCCGGGCAAAAAACCCATAAACTGCGTCCGCGCCTGATCGGCTATGCCGTGGTGCTGCTGGCGATGATCTCGTTGTTGATCACCGCGTTCTTCATGCGTTCGCTGGTCGGTTTCGACGTCAGCAAAGACCGCGTGCTGTACCGCGAGAACGCCGAAGGCCGGATCGAAAACGTCTACAGCCTGAAAATCATGAACAAAGACCAGCGCGACCATACCTACGTGCTGGAAGCCACTGGTTTGCCGGACCTCAGGCTGCAAGGCAAGCGCGAGATCAAAGTCGCCGCCGGGGAAATTTTCAGCCAGCCGGTGGAACTGTCCAGCGCACCAGAACAACTGCCATCGAGCACCAACGAGGTGAAATTCATCCTCAAGGATGCCGATGACAACAGCGTTCATGTTGAAGCCAAGAGCCGATTCATCGGCCCACAAATTCGTTGAGAGAAGTGATCATGCCCGCAGCAACTGCCGCAAGTCCTTGGTACAAGCACCTTTGGCCGTGGATCATCATCGGGATTCTGGCCTGTTCGGTGACCCTGACCTTGTCCATGGTGACTATCGCGGTGAACAACCCGGACAACCTGGTGAACGACAACTACTACGAGGCTGGCAAAGGCATCAACCGCTCGCTTGACCGTGAACTGCTGGCCCAGACCCTGCAACTTCACGCCAGCGTTCATCTGGACGGCGTGACCGGCGAAGTCGACCTGCACTTGAACGGCAACAGCCAACCGAAAACCCTGGAACTGAACCTGATCTCGCCGACGCAGCCGGAGAAGGATCGCAAGATCACGCTCGCGCGTAGCGAAACAGAGCAGGGCCGCTACATTGGCCAAGTGAACGACAAGGTCGATGGCCGTCGCTTTGTGGAACTGCTGGGGGTTGAGGGTGACAAGACCTGGCGCCTGTTCGAAGAAGAACAGGTCAGCCACGACAAAGACCTGCTGCTGGGCGATGAGCCGCTGCAAGGCGCGGAAGACTTGAAAAAGTAAGCCTTACCTGATCGTTCCCACGCTCGGCGTGGGAACGCAGCCAGGGACGCTCTGCGTCCCAGCCGAAACGGACGCGGGGCGTCCGGGGAGGCATTCCCACGCAGAGCGTGGGAACGATCATCGGACAACACCCTGTGAATACCTCATGACCAGTCCAACCCCCTGCTACCACTGCGCCCTGCCCGTCCCGGCCGGCAGCCGCTTTACCGCTGCGGTCCTGGGTGAAACCCGTGAGTTCTGCTGCCCGGGTTGCCAGGCCGTGGCCGAGGCCATTGTGGCCGGTGGGCTGGAAAGCTATTACCAGCATCGCAGCGAGTCATCGGCCAACCCCGAAGCCTTGCCGGTGCAGTTGGTGGATGAACTGGCGCTGTACGACCGCGCCGACGTGCAAGCGCCGTTCGTGCGCCACGACGGCGAACTCGCCGAGACCACGTTGTTGATGGAAGGCATCAGTTGCGCCGCGTGCGGATGGTTGATCGAGAAACACCTGCGCAGCTTGCCGGCCGTGGCCGAAGCACGCTTGAACCTGTCCAACCATCGCTTGCACGTACGCTGGGCTGACGCACAATTACCGTTGAGCCAGATGCTCAGCGAATTGCGCCACATCGGTTATGCCGCCCATCCATATCAAGCCGACCGCGCCAGCGAACAATTGGCCAGTGAAAATCGCCTGGCCTTGCGTCAGCTCGGTGTCGCCGGGCTGCTGTGGTTCCAGGCAATGATGGCAACCATGGCCACCTGGCCGGAATTCAACATCGACCTAAGCCCCGAACTGCATACCATCCTGCGCTGGGTTGCGCTATTTCTGACCACCCCCATTGTGTTTTACAGCTGCGCGCCGTTTTTCAAAGGCGCCATGCGCGACCTGCGCACCCGCCACCTGACCATGGACGTTTCGGTGTCATTGGCGATTGGCAGCGCCTACCTCGCCGGAATCTGGACCTCGATCACCGGCGTCGGCGAGCTGTATTTCGATGCCGTGGGAATGTTTGCACTGTTCCTGCTCGCCGGCCGCTATCTGGAGCGCCGAGCCAGAGAGCGCACCGCCGCCGCCGCCGCACAACTGGTCAATCTGCTGCCCGCTTCCTGCCTGCGCCTGGGCGCGGATGGCCAGAGCGAGCGTATCCTGCTCAGCGAATTGCGCGTGGGCGATCAGGTGCTGGTGCACCCTGGCGCGATTCTGCCGGCTGACGGCAAGATCCTCGACGGCCATTCGAGCATCGATGAATCGCTGCTGACCGGCGAATACCTGCCGCAACCGCGCACGCCGGGCGATGCAGTGACCGCCGGCACACTGAACGTTGAAGGCGCGTTGACGGTGAAAGTTTTGGCACTGGGCCACGACACGCGCCTCTCCGCCATTGTCCGTCTGCTGGACCGGGCGCAGGCCGAAAAACCGCGCCTGGCGGAAATCGCCGACCGCGCCGCCCAGTGGTTTTTGCTGCTGTCGTTGATTGCCGCCGCCGCCATTGGCCTGTTGTGGTGGGAGCTCGATTCATCCCGGGCCTTCTGGATTGTGCTGGCGATGCTCGTCGCCACCTGCCCCTGCGCCTTGTCGCTGGCAACCCCGACGGCACTGACCGCGGCCACCGGCACGTTGCACAAACTCGGCCTGCTGCTAACCCGCGGCCATGTTCTGGAAGGCCTGAACCAGATCGACACGGTGATCTTCGACAAGACCGGGACCCTGACTGAAGGGCGCCTCGCTTTACGTTCAATCCGCCCGCTGGGCGTGCTCGACAGCGACCAGTGCATGAGCCTCGCCGCTGCACTGGAAAACCGCTCCGAACACCCGATCGCCCGTGCGTTCGGCCGTGCGCCACTGGCCGCCGAAGAAGTCCACAGTACGCCGGGGCTGGGTCTTGAAGGCATGGTCGGCGTACAACGATTGCGCATTGGCCAACCAGGTTTTGTCTGCGAACTCAGTGGTGCAGCCGTGCCATCGATGCCCGATGAAGCGGGTCAATGGCTGCTGCTCGGCGACAGTCAGGGCCCCCTGGCATGGTTTGTCCTCGACGACCGTCTGCGCGCCGATGCCCCAGCGTTGCTGCAAGCCTGCAAGGCGCGTGGCTGGCGCACCTTGTTGCTGTCCGGCGACAGCTCGCCGATGGTCGCCAGCGTCGCCGCCGAACTGGGCATCGACGAGGCCCGAGGCGGTTTGCGTCCGGACGATAAATTGCAGGTCTTGCAACAATTGCACAAGGAAGGCCGCAAGGTGTTGATGCTCGGTGACGGGGTCAACGACGTGCCGGTGCTGGCCGCTGCCGACATCAGCGTGGCGATGGGCTCGGCCACCGATCTGGCGAAAACCAGCGCCGATGCCGTGTTGTTGTCCAACCGCCTCGACGCGCTGGTGCAAGCCTTCAGCCTGGCCCGGCGGACACGTCGGGTGATCATCGAGAATCTGTTGTGGGCCGGGTTGTACAATGGCCTCATGTTGCCGTTCGCCGCCCTTGGCTGGATTACTCCGGTTTGGGCCGCCGTCGGCATGTCGATCAGTTCGCTGACCGTGGTGCTGAACGCCCTGCGCCTGACTCGCCTGCCGAGTGCGCCTGCTGCCCACACCACGCCAGAAACCCGCCCGTTGCCGGCCTGAGCCGCGCGGGCATGGAGTCCACCCATGCCAGCTCTTTACGTGATGATCCCGGCCGCGCTACTGATCGTGGCCATCGCCGTGTACATCTTCTTCTGGGCAGTCGACAGCGGTCAGTACGACGACCTCGACGGACCAGCCCACAGCATTCTGTTTGACGACCAGGATCCGGCACACAAGGCGGCGGTCGACGAAGCCAGCGGCCATCCGGCCAAACCCGACGACAAGGCGCCGCCTCATGCTTGAATTGGCGCCCCTGCTGGTGTCTGCGGTGATTCTCGGCTTGCTCGGGGGCGGCCATTGCCTGGGGATGTGCGGCGGCTTGATGGGCGCGCTCACCCTGGCGATTCCCAAGGAGCAACGTAGCCGGCGCTTTCGACTGCTGCTGGCCTACAACCTGGGACGAATTCTCAGCTATGCAACGGCCGGGTTGCTGATCGGCCTGGCAGGCTGGGCCGTGGCCAACAGTCCGGCGGCGATGTTTATGCGGGTGATTGCCGGCTTGCTGCTGATTGCCATGGGCTTGTACCTGGCGGGTTGGTGGAGCGGCCTGACCCGCATCGAAAGCCTGGGTCGCGGCCTGTGGCGGCATATCCAGCCGATTGCCAACAAATTGTTGCCGGTGTCGAGCCTGCCCCGCGCCTTGTTGCTGGGCGCGCTCTGGGGCTGGCTGCCGTGCGGGTTGGTTTACAGCACATTGCTGTGGTCGGCGAGCCAGGGCAATGCGCTGGACAGTGCGTTGTTGATGCTCGCGTTCGGCCTGGGCACCTGGCCGGTGCTGCTGGCCACGGGCCTGGCGGCTGAGCGGGTGACGGCGCTGTTACGCAAACGCAGCGTGCGCATGGCCGGCGGGTTACTGGTGATCCTGTTCGGCATCTGGACCTTGCCGGGGCCACATCAACATTGGCTCATGGGCCACTAATTCGCAGTCCTGTAGCAGCTGCCGAGCCCGCGAGGCTGCGTTCGGCGGCGAAGCCGTCGTGAAATCAGGCAGCGCGGTCTTTCAGGAGGATCTGGGGCTCAGGGTTTGCGACGGCTTCGCCGCCGAACGCAGCCTCGCGGGCTCGGCAGCTGCTACAAGCCCATGCTCACCGTTGATGCAAATCAAGATGCCCCATCGCCGCACCCCCTAGACTCGCTGCCACTGCCAGCCTATCCGGGGGAATGCCCGCATGATGCTCGACGCCATTCGTTGGGACACCGATTTGATCCGCCGCTATGACCTGGCGGGACCGCGCTACACTTCCTATCCGACCGCTGTGCAATTCAATGGTCAGGTCGGCACGTTCGACCTGCTCCATGCGCTGCGCGACAGCCGCAAAACCCTGCGTCCACTGTCGCTGTACGTGCACGTGCCGTTCTGCGCGAACATTTGCTACTACTGCGCCTGCAACAAAGTCATCACCAAGGACCGCGGCCGAGCCCGACTCTACCTGCAGCGCCTTGAGCAGGAAATCCAGCTGATCGCCTGCCACCTCGACCCGACACAGAAAGTCGAACAACTGCACTTTGGCGGTGGCACCCCGACCTTTCTCAGCCACGATGAACTGCGCCAACTGATGGCGCAGTTGCGTAAAAGCTTCAACTTGCTGGACGACGATTCCGGCGACTATGGCATTGAGATCGACCCTCGCGAAGCCGACTGGTCGACTATGGGCCTGCTTCGCGAGCTGGGTTTCAACCGGGTCAGCATTGGCCTGCAAGACCTCGACCCGGCCGTGCAACGGGCCGTCAATCGCCTGCAAAGCCTGGAAGAAACCCGCGCGGTGATCGACGCAGCCCGGACTCTGCAATTTCGTTCGATCAACATCGATCTCATCTACGGCCTGCCAAGACAGACACCGGAAAACTTTGCTCGCACGGTCGATGAGGTTATCAATCTGCAACCGGATCGGCTCTCGGTGTTCAACTACGCACACCTGCCGGAACGCTTCATGGCGCAACGGCGCATCGACATTGACGAATTGCCGACACCGGCACAGAAACTGGAAACGCTGCAGCGCACCATCGAACAACTGACCGCGGCCGGTTACCGCTACATCGGCATGGACCATTTCGCCCTGCCCGACGACGAACTGGCGATTGCCCAGGAAGAATCGACTCTGCAGCGCAACTTTCAGGGCTATACCACCCACGGTCATTGCGATTTGATCGGCCTTGGGGTGTCAGCCATCAGCCAGATCGGTGATCTGTACTGCCAGAACACCAGCGACCTGGCGCAATACCAGAACACCCTGGCCACGGCTCAATTGGCCACTAGCCGCGGCCTGGTGTGTAACGCCGATGACCGGTTGCGGCGGGCGGTGATACAGCAGCTGATCTGTAATCTCAGCCTGGAGTTCGTCGACATCGAACACGACTTCAACATCGACTTCCGCGGCTACTTCGGCCAATTGTGGCCGCAACTGCAGACCATGGCCGATGATGGCTTGATCACGCTCGACAACGAACGAATCAGCGTGTTGCCGGCCGGTCGCTTGTTGGTCCGCTCGGTGTGCATGGTGTTTGATGCGTATCTGCAACACCTCAGCCACCAGCGGTTTTCCCGGGTGATTTGACTTCTTTGCCAGGGAGGCAGCGTTCAGCATTGACTCAAGGCCAGGTTGAGATGCGACAAAGTGGCACACTCTGGCCTGAATGCCCTTCCGTGGGTTACCCTTACGTCTTATGTGTGTTTTCCCACAAGGATTGAAGAAATGTCTGAGCCAGTCAAATTGCGCGCTCATAACCAGGTCCATTGCAAGGACTGCAGTCTTGCCCCCCTGTGTTTGCCGCTTTCGCTGAATCTGGACGACATGGATGCGCTGGACGAAATCGTCAAACGTGGCCGCCCGCTGAAAAAAGGCGAGTTCCTGTTTCGCCAGGGCGACGCCTTCGATTGCGTCTACGCGGTACGTTCCGGCGCCCTCAAGACCTTCAGCCTGAGCGACGGCGGTGAAGAGCAGCTCACCGGTTTCCACCTGCCGAGTGAACTGGTCGGCCTGTCCGGCATGGATACCGAAACGCACCCTGTTTCCGCGCAAGCGCTGGAAACCACCTCGGTCTGCGAAATTCCTTTCGAGCGCCTCGACGAACTGGCACTGCAACTGCCGCAATTGCGCCGCCAGTTGATGCGCGTCATGAGCCGCGAGATTCGCGACGATCAACAAATGATGCTGCTGCTGTCGAAAAAAACCGCCGATGAGCGCATTGCCACTTTCCTGGTCAACCTGTCGGCACGTTTTCGCGCCCGCGGCTTTTCGGCCAACCAGTTCCGTTTGAGCATGTCACGCAACGAAATCGGCAATTACCTTGGGCTGGCGGTCGAAACCGTGTCCCGGGTCTTTACCCGCTTCCAGCAGAACGAATTGATCGCCGCCGAAGGCAAGGAAATCCGTATTCTCGACCCGATCCAGCTCTGCGCGTTGGCCGGCGGCACCGTCGAAGGTTGACTGTAACCATTGCGGCTGAGCGAAACGGTTCAGCCGCCGTTATACTGCGACGTTTGCAGCCTGCCAGGACACCTCGATGATGGTCTTCGACTCCTTCGACATCAAATCCCTGATCCGCCCCGTGATCGACTTCCCCAAGCCGGGCGTGATCTTTCGTGACATCACCCCGTTGTTCCAGTCGCCGACGGCCCTGCGCCTGGTGATGGACAGTTTTGCTCATCGCTACGTCGAGGCCGATTTCACCCACATCGGTGCGATGGACGCGCGTGGATTCCTGATCGGCTCGGTGCTGGCGTATCAGTTGAACAAGCCACTGGTACTGTTCCGCAAKCAAGGCAAGCTGCCGGCCGATGTGCTGGCCGAAGGTTATGCGACCGAATACGGCGAAGCGTTCCTCGAAGTCCATGCCGACAGTCTGTGCGAGGGCGATTCGGTGGTGATGTTCGATGACCTGATCGCCACCGGCGGCACGTTGATTGCGGCAGCAAACCTGATTCGGCGCATGGGTGCGCGGGTGCATGAAGCGGCAGCGATCATTGATTTGCCGGAGCTGGGCGGATCGCAGCGACTGGAAGACATGGGCATTCCTACGTTCTGCCTGACGCAGTTTGCGTTGAGCGATAAGTAAACGGTGCCTGTACCGACGCCATCGCGAGCAAGCTCGGCTCCCACAGTGATCTATGTCGTATACACGATTTGTGTCCGGCGACATTCTCCTGTGGGAGCCGAGCTTGCTCGCGATGACGCCAGCCGCTACACCGCCGATTAAAGCCCCATCTGCTTACTGATGATCTCGTTCATCACTTCCCGCGTCCCGCCACCAATCGACAGAATCCGGTTATCGCGGTACAGCCGTTCCACCAGGCTTTCACGCATATAGCCCAAACCACCCAGAATCTGCACCGCATCGTTGACGATCCGGTCAGCCGTGTCGGTGGCAAAATTCTTGGCCATTGAAATTTCCTTGATCACACTCTGCCCCGCCGCCATTTTCGCCGCCTGGCGATAGGTAAATTCCCGGGACACTTCCAGCGCTGTCGCCATCTCGGCGAGGCGGTGTTTGATGACCTGGAACTTGCCGACAGGCTTACCGAAGGCTTCGCGCTGGCGGGCCCACTTCAGGCTCTCCTCCAGCGCAAGCTGCGCGGTCATGTTGGCCATCAACGCCAGCGCCAGTCGCTCACTTTGAAAGTTACCCATGATGCAGGCGAACCCCATGTTTTCGACGCCGATCAGATTGCCCACGGGCACACGGCAATCGTCAAAGAACAATTCGGCGGTGTCCGACGCCCACCAGCCCATTTTCTTCAATTGACGACCGACAGAGAAACCGGGCGTGCCCTTCTCGATCAGCAACAGGCTGATACCGCCAAAACCCGGCTCGCCGGTGCGCACCGCGACGGTGTAGAAATCGGCGCGAATGCCGCTGGTGATAAAGGTCTTGCTGCCGCTGACCCGGTAAAACTCGCCGTCACGCACGGCGCGGGTTTGCAGGTTGGCGACGTCGGAACCGCCGCTGGGCTCGGTGACCGCCAGGGCGCTGATCTTTTCGCCAGCCAGCACCTGAGGCACCACCCGATCACGGACTTCAGGCCTGGCCCACTTGAGGATCGGTGGCAAGCCGATGTCCAGCGAACCGAGACCGGCTACAAGCCCGCCGGAGCCACAGCGCATCAGTTCTTCGCTGGCCGCGACCTTGGCAAACAGATCACCTTCATGACTGCCGCCGAGTGCCTCGGGGTAGCCAATGCCCAGAATCCCGGCAGCACCGGCCTTGAGGTAGAGCTCACGGGGAAAGCTTTCAGCTTCCTCCCACAGATCAATGTCCGGGAGAATCTCACGCTCGACGAAACGTCTGACGCTGTCTCGGACCAATTGGTGGCTGGGATCGAAGTATTCCTGAAAGGCAGGCATCGGCGAACTCCACTGAAGGTTCAGCGAAGTTAACCGAGCGCTTGCTTGGTTTTCAACAGGAATGTGTGGATCAGGGTGACCGAGGTAAGCCTTTCGCGAGCAGGCTCACTCCTACAGGGGTTCTGTGAATGCCACAAATCCCGTGTGGGAGCGGGCTTGCCCGCGAAGAGGCCCGTACAGGCACTAGAGGGCTATCGGCTTACGCCCGGCAAACGAATGCGCCAACGTCCCGCCATCCACCAGTTCCAGCTCGCCACCCAATGGCACGCCGTGGGCGATACGCGAGGCAATCAGGCCTTTATTACTGAGCAACTGCGCAATGTAGTGCGCCGTCGCCTCACCTTCCACCGTCGGGTTGGTGGCGAGGATGACTTCAGCAAAGGTCCCGGCCTCTTCAATCCGCGCCATCAACTGCGGAATACCAATCGCCTCAGGCCCGAGGCCATCAAGCGGCGACAAATGCCCCTTGAGCACGAAGTAGCGGCCGCGGAAGCCCGTCTGCTCCACCGCATAGACGTCCATCGGCCCTTCCACCACGCACAACAAGGTGTCGTCGCGACGGGTATCCGCGCACTGCGGGCACAGGTCATCTTCAGTCAGCGTGCGGCACAGGCGGCAATGACCCACCCCTTCCATGGCCTGGCTCAAGGCCAACGCCAGTCGCGAACCACCGCTGCGATCGCGTTCAAGCAGTTGCAGCGCCATACGCTGGGCGGTTTTCTGACCCACGCCCGGCAAAATTCGCAGGGCGTCGATCAGTTGGCGAATCAAAGGGCTGAAGCTCATGGGGAAACGTCCGACAAAACAACGAGACGCGGTTTATACCCGCGCCTCTCATTAGCGTCAAATACTCAGTCTTGCGCGACCCGCACCACCAGTTTGCCGAAGTTGCGCCCTTCCAGCAGACCGATGAACGCTTCGGGTGCCTGCTCCAGCCCGTCGACCACGTCTTCGCGGAATTTAACCTTGCCGTCGCGCACCCATGGCGCCATGGCACTGATGAATTCCGGCTGGCGGTCACCGTAGTCGTCGAACACGATGAAGCCCTGAATACGCACGCGTTTAGTCAATAGCGTGCGCTGCAACAGCGGCAGGCGATCCGGGCCTTTCGGCGCCTCGGAGGCGTTGTAACCGGCAATCAGGCCGCACAGTGGAATGCGTGCCTTGGCATTGAGTAACGGCACTACCGCGTCGAACACATGACCGCCTACGTTCTCGTAATAGATGTCGATGCCATTGGGACAGGCTTTGGCCAGTAGTTCGGCGAAATCAGCCGCCTTGTGATCGATGCAGGCATCGAAGCCCAACTCCTCGACCACGTAACGGCACTTCTCTGCACCACCGGCCACACCCACTACGCGCAGGCCCTTGATTTTCGCCACCTGCCCGACCACCGAGCCCACCGCGCCGGATGCCGCCGCGACCACCAGGGTTTCGCCGGACTTCGGCTGACCGATGTCCATCAAGCCCATATAAGCCGTCATGCCCGGCATTCCCAGTACACCGAGGGCCATCGACGGACTCGGCAATCCGGACGGCACCGGGATGATGTTGCGACCGTCACTGATGCTGTGGCTTTGCCAGCCGGTAGCGCCTACCACGATATCCCCTTCCTGGAATTTTGGATTCAACGAGCGCTCGACTCGGCTGACAGCCCCACCGGTCATGACCTCGTCGATTTCTACCGGTGCTGCGTAGGACGGCGCGTCACTCATGCGCCCGCGCATGTAAGGGTCCAACGACAAGTAGAGGGTTTTGAGCAATAACTGGCCGTCAGTGAGGTCCGGCAACGCCTCCCTTTCCAGGCGGAAATTCTCTGGCGTCGGCGCGCCGACCGGGCGGGACGCCAGGACGATACGTTGGTTGAGGGTCAATGCTTGAGGCATGTGAGCGTCTCCTTTGATCGAGAATTGGGCGGTATAGGGAAGCAGACCTTTGTGGCGGTTTAGTGTTCGATGTTTTTGATCCTGATCGTCCTGATCGTTCCCACGCTCTGCGTGGGAATGC
>NZ_JBFUBK010000073.1:0-31938 GCF_056405815.1 Pseudomonas sp. P1_F1_2
CGAATCCTCGGAGCTAGGGTTTAAGGGCTTGTCGGGGTTTACCCTTGCGCTGGCTTGCCTCTATCGTCGGTTTTACCGATGAATTCCTTATCGGCGCTTCGGGTAGAAGGGGCGGGACGAGAAGTCTCCCACGGTCCGTACTGGCTAGAGTCGGAATCGAGCTTTTAGTCCCGCCCACCCCTTCAAGTCTAAACATACAAGCGAGCTTGCTCGCGATAGCGGTCTGTCATTCAGCAGTGATGTGACTGACCTGGCCTCATCGCGAGCAAGCTCGCTCCCACAGGGGTACTCCGGTGTTTTTCAGACTGCGTATTCCTCAGGACAATTGTATGAACAGTCTTCCGATCATCGATATCTCCCCTCTCTACAGCGATGACCAAAATGCCTGGACAGCCGTCGCTGCCGAGATCGACCACGCCTGCCGTGAATGGGGTTTCTTCTACATCAAGGGTCACCCAATCTCCCCATCGCGCATCGCCGCCGTACTCGACCACGCTCAACGCTTCTTCGCCCAACCCACCGCCGAAAAGCTGAAAATCGACATCACCCAAACCCGCCACCACCGCGGTTACGGTGCCATCGCCACCGAACAACTCGACCCGAGCAAGCCCAGCGACCTCAAGGAAACGTTCGACATGGGCCTGCACCTGCCCGCCGATCATCCCGACGTGCTGGCGGAGAAACCGCTGCGCGGCCCCAATCGACATCCCGCGCTGCCCGGCTGGCAATCACTGATGGAGCAGCACTACGTCGACATGCAATCCCTGGCGCAAACCCTGTTGCGGGCGATGACGCTGGCGCTGGGCATCGAGCGGGATTTTTTCGATAGCCGTTTCAACGAGCCGGTCAGCGTGCTGCGCATGATCCACTACCCGCCACGCCACACCGCCAGCTCCGATGAACAACAAGGCGCGGGCGCTCACACCGATTACGGCTGCATCACCCTGCTGTATCAGGACACTGCCGGCGGGCTGCAAGTGCGAAACGTAAAGGGCGAGTGGATCGACGCGACGCCGATCGAAGGGACTTTTGTGGTCAACCTCGGCGACATGATGGCGCGCTGGAGCAACGACCGGTATCTGTCGACGCCGCACCGGGTGATCAGCCCGTTCGGTGTGGACCGTTATTCGATGCCGTTCTTTGCCGAACCGCACCCCGACACCGCCATCGAATGCCTGCCGGGTTGCCAGGATGAGCAGCACCTGGCGAAATACCCGGCCACTACCTGCGCGCAATTCCTGCTTTCGCGTTTTGCCGATACCTACGCCTATCGACGGGAACAGGAAGCGGTGTAATCAACCGGCTGGTCAGGTTTTGCTAATTGTTTCCACGGGCATCTGTAGAATGCTCGCCATCTGCACCTGATGAGAAAAGATTATGTACGACTGGCTAAACGCCCTGCCCAAGGCAGAATTGCACTTGCACCTCGAGGGTTCGCTGGAGCCTGAGTTGCTGTTCGCCCTGGCCGAACGCAACAAGATCGCCCTGCCATGGAGCGACGTCGAAACCCTGCGCAAGGCGTACGCCTTCAACAACCTGCAAGAGTTTCTCGACCTGTATTACCAGGGCGCCGACGTGTTGCGCACCTCTCAGGATTTCTACGACCTGACCTGGGCATACCTGTTGCGCTGCAAGGCGCAGAACGTGATTCACACCGAACCGTTCTTCGATCCACAAACCCATACCGACCGTGGCGTGCCCTTCGAAGTGGTGCTCAACGGCATCGCTGCGGCCCTCAAGGATGGCGAGCAACAACTGGGCATTACCAGCGGTTTGATCCTGAGCTTCCTGCGCCACTTGAGCGAAGAAGCAGCCGAGAAAACCCTCGACCAGGCGCTGCCGTTCCGTGATGCGTTTGTGGCCGTGGGCCTGGACAGTTCGGAAATGGGCCACCCGCCCAGCAAGTTCCAGCGTGTGTTTGACCGTGCCCGTCACGAAGGCTTCCTGACCGTGGCCCACGCCGGTGAAGAAGGCCCGCCCGAGTACATCTGGGAAGCCCTCGACCTGCTGAAAATCCAGCGCATCGACCATGGCGTGCGCGCCATCGAAGACGAGCGTTTGATGCAGCGAATCATCGACGAGCAGATCCCGCTGACCGTGTGCCCGTTGTCGAACACCAAACTCTGCGTGTTCGATCACATGTCCCAGCACAACATTCTCGACATGCTCGAGCGTGGCGTGAAAGTGACCGTGAACTCCGATGACCCGGCGTACTTCGGCGGCTACGTGACCGAGAACTTCCATGCGCTGTACACCGACTTGGGCATGACCCAGGATCAGGCCAAGCGCCTGGCGCAAAACAGCCTGGACGCCAGATTGGTCAAGCCATAAGCCACACCGCATAAACCGGAGGTTGCTGCATCTCTACAGCGCCATTTCGAGCTCGGTCTCTTTGGCGAAGCGATGGATTTCTCGCTGCCCTGCGGTGGTCACCTGCAGGGCGCGGGAGTCGTTGGGCAGGCTCAACCAGCCCGACTGCATGAACAATTGCAACAGTGCCGCGCCCAGTGAACCGCCCATGTGCGGGCGTCTTTCGCTCCAGTCGGGACAGGCACAGGCAACCCTGCTGTTGCGATGGGCCAGTGCCTGGATGAACACACCTCGTGTCGCCAGTTGGGTTGAGCCCTTGTGAGTAATCATGACCCGCTGATCGATCTGTTCGATCCAGCCTGCATCCAGCAGGCGCTGGTAAAGGTCGGCGGCCAGGGTGCCTCCCAAATGGTCATCGCACAGTCTGGCCCGCAGCAGTGACGAAGGCGCGGCCTGAGGTTTGGCGATGGGGTTCGGGCGCTTGAAAACATCCGGGACTTCTTGTGGCGTGCTGGCCAGGGTCGCGCTGGCCAATGCCTCGATGGCTGCACCGACCTCGGGGGCCGCCAAGCGGAAAAATCGCTTTCGGCCACGGATTTCAACCCTCAACAGACCGCCTGCGGACAATCGCCCCAAGTGTGCGCTGGCCGAAGAGGGTGACAGGCCGGCCAACAACGCCAGCTCTTCGGTTTGCCGCGCCGTGCCGTCCATCAAGGCCCACATCATTGCGCTGCGCTTTGGGTCAGCCAGCAATGTGGCGATCTGGCTGATGCAAGGTGCATGTTCCATGTATTCACTCCCTGTTGAATCGTTTCGTCTGCTGCTCAGAGACATCTTGACCAGTAATGTGTGGTCGGCCAAGACGCGGAAACCGCCATAAGCCGGGCGAAGCTCACCCACTCCCCTGTGCCATTGCTTCGCAGCCAGGGCGAAGGCCGGGTGATTGAGCGGGGTACCGCGCCGACTGGAACGCGGACTCGCCATCGCGAGATCGACGGTGCGTACATGAGGCGGCGCTAGTATAAGCGCGTTAACCGCCGGTTCCTGCCCGTGGGAAACCGTGGGTGGTGATAGTTGCTGAGAGAAATTTCGCTATTTGCCTGCGACTAATGATCGATCCCCGCTATCGTCGGAAATTGACTGCCTAATTGAGCGCATCGGCTGGCAAGCATTTCCCGTAACAGGTTCACCGGCTTACTCAATTGTGCGCGATGGGCGCACAGCAAATTCAGAGGAGCGCGCTCACAGAGCAACTCCGGCATCAGCACCTTCAGTCGCCCGGCGAGTACATCGGCGGCGACATCGAGCCAGGACTTGTAGGCGATCCCCGCGCCGGCAACGGCCCACAACCGGACGACATCGGCATCGTCACTGAAACGGTCACCACTGACGGTCAGGCCAACCTCGCGCTTGCCGTCATGGAAACTCCAGTGATCGTGGACCCGGCTGCCGAGCATGAATAACAAACAATTGTGCTGAGCCAGTTGCTCGAGCTGCCGGGGCTCGCCATGTCTGGCCAGGTAAGCGGGCGCCGCACACAACACCCGGCGGTTCTGCGGGGCGATGGGCAATGCCACCAGACTAGAGTCTTCCGGCTCGCCGTAGCGCAGGGCAATGTCCACCGGTTGGCGGAACAGGTCGGCAATGCGGTCTCCCAGCAATAGCCGCACGGTCAGTTTCGGGTGCTCACGCTGAAACTCGTCCAGCCAGGGCAACAACAGATTGCGGCCGAAGTCCGACGGTGCGGACAGTTGCAAAATCCCGCTGACCTGGTCCTGACCACTGGCCAGCAAGCGGCGTCCTTCGTCCAGATTGCTCAGGGCGGCGCGGGCATATTCCAGGAACCCCTCGCCTTCGGCGGTCAGGCGCAGGCTGCGGGTTGAACGCGCGAGCAACCGCGCGCCCAGTTGCTGTTCGATGCGCTTTAACGCCGCGCTGGCCACGGCCGCCGACATGTCCATCACCCGCGCCGCCGCCGACAGGCTCCCCAGGTCGGCAGCCCGGACGAACAACTGCAAGTCATCGAAACGCAGCATTTTCAGCCTCGATTATCAAAAAAATATTGAAAGAGACTGCTCTTTTAGCGGGTTTTATCTTGCTGTGAAATAGCCAATCATCTGTGCCATCGAATTCATTACGCTCCCGGAGTCGTCCATGTCCCAGCCATTTACCGCCATTGCCACGCTCATCGCCAAAGCCGGCCAGCAAGACGCCCTTGAACGGCACCTGCGTGCACTGCTGGAACCAACCCGCGCTGAGGCCGGTTGCGGCCAATACGATCTGCATCAGGACCTCGCCAATCCGCATGCCTTTTACATGATCGAGCAGTGGAGCAGCGACGAAGCCCTGGCGGCGCATGACGCCAGCGCCCACATCCAGAATTTCCGGGCCAAGGCCGGCGATTTTCTCGAACACTTTGATCTCAAGCGCCTGCGCACCGTGGCCTGATCCCTAGTGCCGATCCGCACTTTTGTAGCAGCTGGCGAAGCCTGCGTTCGGCTGCGGAGCAGTCGTGAAATCAGGCGATGCGGTGTTTCAGGAAATCCGCGCGTACAGGATTTACGACTGCTCCGCAGCCGAACGCAGGCTTCGCCAGCTGCTACGGAGTGCGCCTCGGCTTAAATGATCGGTATCAGGCTGTCCCCTTTCTTTTATTACCTTTCGGAAACCCCTGTATGAAAGCCATTGCCTATTACACCTCGTTGCCGATCAGCGACGAACAATCCCTGCAAGACATCGAACTGCCGGAACCGGTTGCCGGCCCGCGCGACCTGTTGGTGGACGTCAAAGCCATCTCGGTCAACCCGGTGGACACCAAAGTCCGCCAAAACGTCCAGCCTGAAGACGGCGCGGCCAAGGTGCTGGGTTGGGACGTGGCCGGGGTGGTCAAGGCTGTCGGTAAAGACGTGACCTTGTTCAAGGCTGGCGACAAGGTCTTTTACGCCGGCTCCATCGCCCGTGCCGGCGGCAACAGCGAACGGCATGTGGTGGATGAGCGGATCGTCGGCCACATGCCGAAAACCCTGGGTTTCGCTGAAGCCGCCGCGCTGCCACTGACCGCGATTACCGCCTGGGAATTGCTCTTTGAACGCCTGCAAGTGCATGAAGGCCAAACCGACGAAGGCCAGCGCCTGCTGATCGTCGGCGCGGCGGGTGGGGTGGGTTCGATCCTCACACAGCTGGCCAGTCAACTGACCGGGCTCAAGGTCATCGGCACCGCTTCCCGCGCGCAAACCCAGAGTTGGGTTCGTGAGTTGGGCGCGGACCTGGTGATCGATCACAGCCAACCGTTGAGCGAAGCGCTCAAGCGTGCCGGGGTGGAATACGTGACCCATGTCGCCAGCCTGACCCAGACCGATCAGCACCTGGATCAATTGGTCGAGGCGCTGGCGCCGCAAGGCAAACTGGCGCTGATCGATGATCCCAAGTCACTGGACGTGACCAAGCTCAAACGCAAGAGCCTGTCACTGCACTGGGAGTTCATGTACACCCGCTCGCTGTTCGAAACCGCAGACATGATCGAGCAACACAAGTTGCTCAACCGCATCGCCGCGCTGATCGACGCCGGGACGTTGAAAACCACGGTCGGCGAGCACTTCGGCAGCATCAACGCGGCCAACCTGCGCCGTGCCCATGCGTTGCTGGAGAGCGGCAAAGCCAAAGGCAAGATTGTGCTGGAAGGGTTCTGAAACATGATGAAACAGTGTCGTTCCTGAAGGAACGACACCGTCAGTCTGAGAGTTGACGCCTGTCACAATAGCGATCGTATTCAGGACTACAATCGAAACCTCTGCGGCACAATCTTTACGTGGCAGTTATTACGAGAGGAGAGGTCAGCAATGAAGATCCTGATAAAAGAATTGGCTAAATCTCAATGGCAGGTCCGCCTGGACCAGCATGCCGTGACATTTCGCAGCGAAGCCGAAGCTCTGGCCTTTACCCGAACCCTCGAAGCACGCCTTTACGCCCCCCATCAAATTCCCGGTCGCCAGCAACGAGCCGCTGGCTGACCCCGTCTTCAGGCCTGCGCTTGCGCCAACGCCCGAACCTTTTGCAAACGCCGGGTGAACATCGCCGCGCTCACCACCAGAACACCACACAGGCTGATGACCATCGCCATCGGTACGGCACTGCCATCGTGTAAAACACCGACCAGCGCCGCGGCACCCGCCGCGACGCTGAATTGCAGACACCCAAGCATCGCCGACGCACTGCCGGCGCGGGCGCCCTGCCCGTTCATCGCACACGCCGAAGCGTTGGGCAAAATGCAGCCGAGGCTGGAGATGCAAATAAACAGTGGAATCAGCAGAGGCCACAACTGCGTGGGGTGCAAGGCGCTGACGGCGAGCAGCGTCAAACCGGCGGTCAGGTAAACCCACACAGCACGCGCCAGCAAGAACGCCGGACCCCGCTTGGCCAGCAATCGCGCGTTGACTTGCGCCACCAGAATGAACCCCGCCGCGTTGGTGCCAAACAGCCAGCCGAAATGCTCGGCCGGTACGCCATAGAGCTTGATGAAAACGAACGGCGAACCGGCGATGTAGGCAAACATGCCGGCGATGGCGATGCCGCCCGTCAAGGCATGACCGAGAAAGATCCGATCCGACAACAGGCGACCGTACTGCCGAAAAGCCCCGGACAACGGCTGACGCGGCATGTGTGCGGGCAGGCTTTCCGGCAACCCGAGCGCCACGGCCAGCGCAGCCAAGGCACTGAAACCGGTCAACGCCAGGAAAATCGACTGCCAGCCCGTGGTGTTGACCAGCAAGCCGCCGAGCATCGGCGCGAGGATCGGCGCCAGGCCCATGACCAGCATGAGTTGCGAATAGACTTTCGCCGAACCCACCGCATCGCATTTATCGCTGACCACCGCACGGGATATCACCATGCCCGCACAACCGCCCAACGCCTGGACAAATCGTGCGCCGATCAGCCATTCCAGGCTCGGTGCATAGGCACAGGCCAGCGACGCAAGGGTGAACAAACCAACCCCGGCCAGCAATGGAATGCGCCGACCGAAACGATCGGCCACCGGGCCGTAAGCCAGTTGGCCAATCGACAAGCCGAGGAAATACGCCGCCAGTGTCAGTTGAACGTGTTGTTCATCGGTGCCGAAGGCGAGTGCCATCGCCGGGAAGGCCGGCAGATAGAAGTCGATCGCCAGCGGACCGAAAGCGCTGAGGGCGCCAAGAATCAAAATGGTACGAAAGTTCATCAGGCATCCAGTTGGGCATGAGTCAGCAGGCCGACAGTCTAGCCGTGCATGAACGCCTTGAACATTCCGATAGCTCGCTAACTATTAAAAAACACTGAATGCCTTGTGTCAGGCGACTTTGACCTCGTAGCCTTCTTCGCTGATCGCGGCGATCACTTGCTCGACCGTCAACGCGCTTTCAACGCCGACTTCCTTGGCCGCCAGATCGACCCGCACGCTGGCCGCCGGATCCATGGTTTGAAGTGCCTGAGTGATGGCTTTGACACAGTGACCGCAAGACATGCCTTGAACGTTGAACACTTGCATGGTGTGGCTCCTTTGTTGAGATTGCGTGCAGTCTCGAGCTTGCCACCATGGCAAGGTCAAGTTCTTGAACAAACTGCCGGGCTGGCAATCGGCGTCGCGCTCGGCCAAGCTGCGTGCATCAATGACTCGACTTCAGGAGATTCAGCCATGCGCTGGTCAGCTCTCAGCCTGTTTGGCTTCCTCAGCCTCTTTGCCGCGACACCTTCGGTTCAAGCCGCCGGGGAGGACTATGGCGTACTGATCATTTCCCGCGAGCGCCTGGAAGTCGCCACCTCCTGCGAAATCGGCGTGTACATCCAGGATCAACTGTCTGCTCGACTGTTCCAGGAACAAAGCACCTCGTTCAACCTGCCGCCGGGCAATGTGTCCTTGCGCCTCAAGCTGCTGCCGGGCCAGGCGCCGGGTTGCAACCCGGGCATGCTCGCGCCGGGTTCGCAGATCATCTCGCTCAAGGCGGGTGATGTGTTGAAGTACCGGATTGCGATGACGCAAGAAGGGATGCACCTCAAGCGAGCAGACCTGGAATATTGACCCGCTGATCGTTCACGCGCTCCGCGTGGGAACGATCGCGGTGCCATAAATAATGGCGCTTGACCTTGCCAGCATGGCAAGGTTGATCCTGTAGGTCTCTACTACAGGGAGCGTGAGCGATGTCCGAATCCACCACTTTCGATTTGCCGATTGCCGGCATGACGTGCGCCAGTTGCGCCGGGCGTGTCGAGCGCGCCTTGAGCAAAGTCATCGGCGCCTCCGCCGTCAGCGTCAACCTGGCCACTGAACAGGCCCGAGTCCAGGCGCCCAGCGACAGTTTGCCGGCGTTGATGGCGGCGGTTGAACAGGCCGGTTACAGCGTGCCCCGGCACAGTCTGGAACTGAGCATCGACGGCATGACCTGCGCCTCGTGCGTGGGCCGGGTCGAACGTGCGCTGGCCAAGGTGCCGGGCGTGAAGAGCGTCAGCGTCAACCTGGCCAACGAGCGCGCCCACCTCGAACTGCTCGGCCACGTCGATCCGCAAACCCTGATCGCGGCGGTGACCAAAGCGGGTTACTCCGCCAGCGTCTGGGAAGTCGAACACCCGCAAACCGACACTCAACAACAGCGCCTGCACCGCGAGCGTTGGGCGTTGATCATGGCCATCGTCCTCGCCTTGCCGCTGGTGCTGCCCATGCTGCTGCAACCATTCGGCGTGCACTGGATGCTTCCCGCCTGGGCGCAATTCGCCCTGGCAACGCCGGTGCAATTCATCTTCGGCGCACGCTTTTATGTGGCAGCCTGGAAAGCCGTGCGCGCCGGGGCCGGGAATATGGATTTGCTGGTTGCCCTCGGCACCAGCGCCGGTTACGGCCTGAGTCTTTACGAATGGGCCACCGCCGCCGGGCGCATGCCGCACCTGTATTTCGAAGCCTCGGCCGTGGTGATTGCCTTGGTCCTGCTCGGCAAATACCTGGAAAGCCGCGCCAAGCGCCAGACCGCCAGCGCCATTCGCGCCCTCGAAGCCTTGCGCCCGGAGCGGGCGATTCAGGTGATCGACGGTCGCGAACAAGACGTCGCCATCAGTGCCCTGCGCCTCAATGACCTGGTCATGGTCAAACCCGGCGAACGCTTCCCGGTGGACGGCGAAGTGGTCGACGGCCAGAGCCACGCCGACGAAGCACTGATCAGCGGCGAAAGCCTGCCGGTGCCCAAGCAACCCGGCGACAAAGTCACCGGTGGCGCAATCAATGGTGAAGGTCGATTGCTGGTTCGCACCCAGGCCTTGGGGGCGGAAACCGTGCTGGCGCGAATCATTCGCCTGGTCGAAGACGCCCAGGCCGCCAAGGCGCCGATCCAGAAACTGGTGGATAAAGTCAGCCAGGTGTTCGTGCCCACCGTCCTGCTGATCGCGCTGGCGACATTCATCGGCTGGTGGCTGTACGGCGCGCCGATTGAAACAGCCCTGATCAATGCCGTCGCGGTGCTGGTGATTGCCTGCCCCTGTGCCCTGGGACTGGCCACACCAACAGCCATCATGGCCGGGACCGGCGTGGCCGCACGCTACGGGATACTGATCAAGGACGCCGAAGCGCTGGAACGTGCGCATGAAGTCAGTGCGGTGGTGTTCGACAAGACCGGCACGCTGACTTCGGGCACACCGCGGATCGCGCATTTGACCGCCATCGACGGTGACGAATCCGCCCTGCTGCAAATGGCCGGCGCGCTGCAACGGGGTAGCGAACACCCGCTGGCCAAGGCCGTGCTGGACGCTTGCGCCGAACGCGGTTTGAACTTGGCGGATGTCAGTGACAGTCAATCGCTGACAGGGCGAGGCATCGCCGGCAAGCTTGAGGGGCGTCGGCTGGCATTGGGTAATCGTCGTCTATTGGAAGAATGCGGTTTAAACGCCGGTTCGTTGGCGGACTCGGCAACCGCCTGGGAAACCGAAGGCCGAACCCTGTCCTGGCTGATCGAACAAAGTCCCGAACCGACAGTGCTCGGCCTCTTTGCCTTTGGCGACACCCTCAAACCCGGCGCCCTGCAAGCCGTGCAACAGCTCAGCGCGCGGCACATCAGCAGCCACCTGCTGACCGGTGACAACCGTGGCAGCGCCAAAGTCGTCGCCGAGGCGCTGGGCATCACCGATGTGCATGCCGAAGTGCTGCCCGCCGACAAAGCCGCCACCGTCGCCACACTGAAAAAAACCGGCGTGGTGGCGATGGTCGGCGATGGCATCAACGACGCCCCAGCCCTGGCGGCCGCGGATATCGGCATCGCCATGGGCGGCGGCACTGACGTGGCCATGCACGCGGCCGGGATTACCTTGATGCGCGGTGACCCTCGGCTGGTGCCGGCGGCGCTGGAGATCAGCCGCAAGACCTACGCGAAGATCCGGCAGAACCTGTTCTGGGCCTTCGTCTATAACCTGATCGGCATTCCGCTGGCGGCGTTCGGCTTCCTCAACCCGGTGCTGGCCGGTGCGGCCATGGCATTGTCGAGCGTCAGCGTGGTGAGCAATGCGTTACTGTTGAAAACCTGGAAGCCCAAGGACCTGGAGGACAATCGATGAACATCGGTCAAGCAGCCCGCCAAAGCGGCCTGAGCGCGAAGATGATTCGTTACTACGAGTCCATCGGCCTGCTCAAGGCCGCCCATCGTACCGAGAGCGGCTACCGCGTTTACGGTGACGACGACCTGCACACCCTGGCCTTCATCAAGCGTTCCCGGGACCTGGGGTTTTCGCTGGAAGAGGTCGGCAAGTTACTGACCCTCTGGCAGGACCGCCAAAGAGCCAGCGCCGATGTGAAGGCCCTGGCCCGTCAGCACATCGACGAACTGAACCAGAAGATCCGCGAACTCGGCCAACTGCGCGATACCCTGCAAGACCTGGTTGAGCACTGCCAGGGCGACCATCGTCCCGACTGCCCGATCCTCAAGAATCTCGCGTCGGGCTGCTGCGCCGAACCAGTTCGTCCTTGATCGCCAGCCCCTTCACCACCAACAACGTGGTGAGCGGAATGCCGTGGAACAGCAGCACCACGGCCCCCGGCGTCCACCATGAGTAAAACGGCGCGGCGATCAGCATGCCGACGCCGAACCCGGTCATTTGCAGCAGGGTCAGTAAGCTGAAAATCGGCAGACGCAGGCTGTCCGGTTCACGCTGCAGGCGCGACATCAGCCCCACCTCAGAGAAACCGTCGCCCAACCCCGCGGGCAGGGAAAACAGGAGCAAGCCGTACAGGGTCTGCTGCTGAAACATCAGGATGAAGCCGCAGGACATCAGCAACACCCCGAGAAAAAATCGCCGCTCCAGGTGGGCGTTGTCCGAGCCTTTCAGGCGACTGGCAATGCGCGCACCGATGAATTTCCCAAAGGCCCATACCGCCAGCATCAGTCCCAGCGTGGTGCTGGCCGATTCTGGGGTCAGCAGTTTGGAAACAATCGGCAACCCCACGTTATGTGCAGCGCTGCCCAAGGTGTCGGCCATGGTGACGGCGAGCATCGCGGCCACTACCGGTGCGCTGCGCAACCCTTGGCGCAGGGCCGACCATTCACCCCGCTCATGGGTCGATCCATCGCTGGCCACCGGGACGGAAAAGCGCAGCGGCAGGATGAACAACGCGGCCGACAGGTACGTCACCACGTTCAGCGCAAACACCGTTTCAAACCCAAACGCCGCCACCAAAAGCCCCGCCACCAGACTGCCGCCGACCATCGCGGCCGAGGAGGCAGAGGTGATCCAGGCATTGGTCTTGAGCAGGTGTTCGCCATCGATCAAGTGCGGCAGCTGACTGTTCAGGCCGATGGCGAACATCGAGTTGCCGACTCCAAGGCCGAACGCGATTAACGGCAACAGCAAAGCTTGTTGCGGGACCGGCAGCACCAGCAGCAACCCGAGCAATCCTGCACGCAGCAGGTCGAAGGCGATCAGCGGCATGCGCCCGACCCAGCGGCGATAAAACGCGGTGCTGATGAGGCTGGCGAAAATCCCCCCGCCCACACGACTGGCGAGGAAGATGCCGACACTCATGGCGCTGTTGCTGAGCAGGTAAACGTAGGTGGCCAGGGCGACCATGTTGAGAAAGGCGCCGAAATCCGAAATCAGACGGGCGGCAATGATCAGTCGGGCGTTGCGGGTGGAGGTGTTCACATTCAGTCCTTGAGTGTGGGGAGTATGGCTGTTGTGGATTGTCTGGTCTGACGCCATCGCGGGCAAGCCACGCTCCCACAGGTTTTGTGTCGACCATGGCGTTCGGGACCGACACTAAACTTGTGGGAGCGTGGCTTGCCCGCGATTGAGGCGACGCGGTTACAACAAATGGCACCCACAAAAAACCCGGCCGAAGCCGGGTTTTTGTTTAGCGCATCACTGCATCCAGGGCGGAGGCGGTTCTTCGGCTTTACTCGGTGGCGCATCGTCAGCAGCACGGATCGCTTGCTTGCGCTCTTCGTCCAGCCGTGCGGCCTCGATTTCGCGCATGATCCCGCCCACGTCGGCAAGTTCTTCCGGCTCGTCGAACTCGCCGGTCAGGACACTGGCCGGGTGCAAGGTGCCAGCTTCGTACAACGCCCACATTTCCTTGGCGTACTTGGTCTTTTTCAACTCCGGCGCAAAACGTCCGAAGTAGGACGCCATGTTGCCAACATCCCGCTCCAGCATGTTGAACGCATGGTTGTTACCCGCAGCGTCCACCGCCTGAGGCAGGTCGATGATGACCGGGCCGTCCGGGGTCAACAGCACATTGAACTCCGACAGGTCACCGTGCACCAGACCGGTACACAGCATCAGCACGATCTGCGAAATCAGGAACGCGTGATATTCACGGGCCTGGTCCGGCTCCAGCACCACATCGTTCAGACGCGGCGCGGCATCACCGTATTCATCGGCCACCAGTTCCATGAGCAGTACGCCTTCGAGGAAGTCATACGGCTTGGGCACCCGTACACCGGCACCGGCCAGTCGGAACAGGGCCGCCACTTCGGCGTTCTGCCAGGCATCTTCGGTTTCTTTCTTGCCGAACTTGGAGCCCTTGGCCATCGCCCGAGCCTGACGGCTGTTGCGCACCTTGCGGCCTTCCTGGTACTCGGCCGCCTGACGGAAACTGCGTTTATTCGCCTCCTTGTAGACCTTCGCGCAACGTAACTCGTTGCCGCAGCGCACCACATAAACAGCTGCTTCTTTACCACTCATGAGTGGGCGCAGCACCTCGTCGACCAGACCGTCCTCGATCAGGGGTTCAATGCGTTTTGGAGTCTTCATCAGCTTTTATTGTGGGTCCTTTATTACCAAACACGCGAAAGTCATTCGTTATACGGCAATCCACCCGTTCGGGGGAGGGGTTGCCGACCTATGAACGTCGTGAAGCACACAATGTGCCGGATTAATCGCTCATCCATCGCCGGTCGTCAATGACCGGCCGAGATCATAGCTGAGCCAGCGAACTTTGTTGGCGAAGGGATTTGAAGGCATTTGCGACAGAAGCTGACATCTTGCGCAAACCCCTGCGTAGGATTTTTCCAATATGGACTCAATTTCTCCCATCAGCAGCCGAAGTCCTCAGGACAAAGGAATTTGTCCGACAATCGTTCTGACAGAAAAACGACGACGCTTCAGGGACCGAAGTACACCAACAACGTTTTCGGCTACCAATATTCCGCGAGTCATCTGCACTGCGTGGGCCTACAAGAAAATCTGGAGCGCGGATGAACATCAAACAGAAGTTGACCTGGGCGTTTGCAATCATCGCCTGCGTGCCCGTGGTGCTGGTCGCCACCCTGGTTGTGATGAACTTGCGCAGTGATGCCAAGGACAGTTTTGTCGATGGCAGTGGCCGTGAGATTCGTCAGGTCAGCAACGCCATGCAATTGTTTTTCGACGGCATCAGCCAGAACGTCGACTACCTGGCCAAACAGCCCCTGATCAAGGACTCCGACGACAGCCTCAAGACCTACATGAGCGCCAACGCCGAGAGCATTCCCCAGGGTGAAGCAGACAAAAAAGTCTTCAGCCTCCTCCAGGACCTGGGCAACAGCCATCCGTCCTACGCCTATGCCATTCTCGGCACTGCGGCCGGCGGTTATGTGTCCTGGCCGGACGATGCGAAGTTGAACAACTACGATCCACGCCAGCGTCCGTGGTACAAAGCGGCCCAGGCCAAACCGGGCAAGCCGTTTCGCACCGAGGCCTATTACTGGGCACAGGACGACGCGACTTACGTCAGTACCGTGCGCACCATCGACAACAAGTTGGGCACTAACGGCGGCGTGGTCAGCATCGACGTGACGCTCAAGCAGCTCACCGAAATCGTCAAGCAGATCAAGCTGGGTGAAACCGGCTACCTGATGCTGCTGGAAAACACCGGCATGGTCCTGGTGGACCCGAAACAACCAGAGCACAACTTCAAGCCACTGAGCAGCCTCGGCGAGGGTTACGCGCAACTGGCCAAGGCCGGCAAAGGCCTGGTGGAAGTCGAGCTGAACGGCGAACGCTACATGGCCAACGTCTGGCCGTCGGAGCAACTGGGCTGGACCTTCATCGGCCTGATCAAGCAAAACGACGTGATGAGCTCGGCCACCCAACTGACCTGGCTGATCGCAATCATCGCCGCCGTGCTGGCCGTGTTCTTCGCCATCCTCGGTGCCAGCTTCGCCAGCGTTATCGTGCGCCCGATCCGCAGCGTGGCCAGCGGTCTGGAAGGCATCGCCCAAGGCGAAGGCGACCTGACCAAAAACCTGGAAATCCGTGGCAGCGACGAAACCGCGCAACTGGCCAGTTGGTTCAACCAGTTTTTGACGGCGATTCGCAACCTGATTCAAAGCATCGGCGGCGCGGCGACGAAAATTCTCGCCACCTCCAAAAGCTCGACCCAAGTTTCCAGCGACATGGCCGAAGCCGCCGGGCGCCAGCGTGAAGCCGTGGACATGGTGTCCACGGCGTTCCACGAAATGGTCGCCACCGCGAACGAAGTCGCGCGCTCCTGCAGCCAGGCGGCGGAGTCGGCCGACAGTGGCCAGCGTCAGGCCCGTGAAGGTCAGCAGCAGATTGATGCGGCGGTGAGCAGCGTTGATCGCTTGAGCCAGGAAATCGAACAGTCGGCGCAATCGATGCAACAGCTGGAACGCGACAGCAACGATATCCAGTCGATCCTGGGGACCATTCGCTCGATCGCCGAGCAGACCAACCTGCTGGCGCTGAACGCGGCCATCGAAGCGGCACGGGCCGGCGAGCAAGGTCGCGGGTTCGCGGTCGTGGCTGACGAAGTACGGGCGCTGGCCAAACGCACGGCGGACTCCACGGCGGAAATCGACGGGCTGCTCGGCAACCTCGCCAAGCGCACCAGCCAGGTGACCCAACAGATGCACGCCAGCCTGGAAGTGTCGCAACAGTCGGTGAGCCGAATCGGCGAAGCGCGTAACAGCTTCGGGCAGATTCGCGAGTCGGTGGACGTGATCCGTGACATGAACACGCAGATTGCGACAGCCGCCGAAGAACAGCATCACGTGGCCGAAGACATCAACCGCCACATCAGCCAGATTCATGGGGATGCGCAATTGGTCGCGGAACTGGCGAACTCCGCGCGCCTGGATTCGCAGAGCCTGGCCGGGCTTTCGAATGAGCTGGACGGGTTGGTTCGACGGTTCAGAACCTGATCCCCGGCACACCATAGAACCAGTGACTTGATCGTTCCCACGCTCCGCGTGGGAATGAATCCCGGGACGCTCCGCGTCCCACCCAAAGCAGACGCGGAGCGTCCGTTGAGGCATTCCCACGCAGAGCGTGGGAACGATCAATCATTGTCTGAAGAGTTCGCCGGGGGTAAACCCGAACAGGCTTTTGAAGGCGGCAATGAACGCCGAAGTCGAGTCATACCCACATGCCAGTGCGGTGTTGGTCACGCTGTCGCCCTCCTCCAGCAGACTCAATGACGACAGCAGTCGCATCCGCTGTCGCCAGCCGCGAAAGCTCAACCCGGTCTCGCGCTGAAACAGGCGCATCAGGGTTTTTTCCGACAGGCCCAAGCGCTCCGCCCAGGCCTGCAATGTCACGTTTTGCTCAGGGCTTTCAATCAGTTCGTTGCACAATCCCAGCAACCGTTCATGCCGGGGCAACGGCAGGGAAAACCCCACCTCGGGCAAACTCGCCAACTGATCGAGCAACACGCTCACCAGCCGCGCTTCCTGGCTGTCGCCCTGTGGATACTCCACCGCCAGCAGGCAAAAACTCTTGATCAGTTCCCGCGCCAGCGGCGTAACTTCCAGCACCCGGCAACGTCCATCCGCCCACGCACAATCCTCGCGGCGCACATACAAACTGCGCATTTCAGCGCGCATCGAGGTAACGACCTGATGCTCAAGGTCCGCCGGAATCCAGATGCCCCACTGCGGTGGCGCAAAAAAACTGCCCTCGGCGGTATGCACCCCGAGCACGCCACTGATCGCGTAGGAAAACTGCACCCAATCGTGACGATGCGGCGGCGTCCATGAACCTGCATTCAGGCTTTCTACCCGGGCAAACAGCGGACGGGGCAGAGCCGTCAGCGTCGGTATCGTCCGTTCGAGGGAAATTTGTCCGTTAGTCGGCATCAACTAGCCTTATATCGCAAGAGGGTTGATGGAGCCGACGTTAGGCCAAGTAGCAGAGCCATACAAATCTATTTGATGCCGAGATTCCCTGTAGGAGTTCTTCAGCGCTCGATAATCGCGGTGACGCCTTGACCGCCAGCCGCACAGATCGAGATCAGGCCTCGGCCCTTAACGGCCGCGTCCAGCAACTTCGCCAGATTGGCGACGATACGCCCGCCGGTGGCTGCAAACGGATGCCCGGCCGCCAGTGAACTGCCTTTGACGTTGAGGCAGCTGCGGTCGATGGAGCCCAACGGCGCATCAAGCCCCAAGCGGGTTTTGCAATATTGCGGATCTTCCCAGGCCTTCAGCGTGCAGAGCACCTGTGCGGCGAAGGCTTCGTGGATTTCGTAGTAATCGAAGTCTTGCAAGGTCAGGCCATTGCGCGCCAGCAAACGTGGCACCGCGTACACCGGCGCCATCAACAGGCCTTCGGCACCGTTGACGAAATCCACCGCCGCTGCTTCCCCATCACGCAGATAAGCAAGGATCGGCAAGCCACGCGCCCTGGCCCATTCTTCACTGCCCAACAGCACCAGCGAGGCACCGTCGGTGAGTGGCGTCGAGTTGCCGGCGGTCATCGTGCCCTTGGCGCTTTTCTCGAAGGCCGGTTTCAGCTTGGCGAGTTGTTCCAGGGTCAGGTCCAGACGCAAGTTGTTGTCGCGGGTCAGACCGAGGAACGGCGTCATCAGGTCGTTGTGCCAGCCCTCGGCGTAGGCGGCGGTCAGGTTGCGGTGGCTTTGCAGCGCCAGTTGATCCTGTTCTTCGCGGGGGATGTTCCAGGTCTGCGCCATCAGCTCGCAATGTTGCCCCATGGACAAACCGGTGCGGGGTTCGCCATTGCGCGGGAACTCGGGAATGAGATGCCGGGGCCGCAATTGCAGGAATGTTTTCAGTTTGTCGGCGGTGGTCTTGGCGCGATTGGCTTGCAGCAGGATCCGGCGCAGGCCTTCACTGACACTGATTGGCGCATCCGAGGTGGTATCGACGCCGCCGGCAATGCCGCAATCGATCTGCCCCAGGGCGATCTTGTTCGCCACCAGCAACGCCGCTTCCAGCCCGGTACCGCACGCTTGCTGGATATCGTAGGCCGGTGTTTCGGGCGACAGCCGCGAACCGAGCACGCACTCGCGGGTCAGGTTCATGTCCCGCGACAGTTTGAGCACGGCCCCCGCGACCACTTCGCCCATGCGCAGGCCGTGCAGGTTGAAGCGTTCGATCAATCCTTCGAGCGCTGCGGTGAGCATCGCCTGGTTACTGGCAGTGGCATACGCCCCGTTGGAGCGAGCGAAAGGAATTCGGTTACCGCCGATAATCGCGACGCGGCGCAGCTGAGTCATGAAAAGCTCCTTGTGAAATATTCGAACATCAAACCTGAACCCACAGGCTTTGCATTCCCCCGCAAGTCCTGCAGAACCCAGGTTCAACTACTCTGCAATGTTCAAGCGTAGGCCTTATCTCGTGGATCGAACGACTGATTACCAATCGTGGTCCACACTTTGAACCCCAGCCGCCGGAGCACGTTCCATGTCTGACCGTTATATCGACTTCGCCAATTCGTCCATCGGCCATCGCCTGGTCGGGGCCCTGGGCTTGCCGTCGCCGGTACGCCTGGAGCGCTGGCAGGCCGGCCGATTGCGGCCGGTCGAAGGGGCGTTGTTGATCGGCGGCGGTCCGCTGGCGGAGAAGGTCGGCGCGCTCGCCAATCGCCTGACCGACGCGATTTACAGCTACGGCACCGAGCCCTCGATGGCCACCGCGTGGATTCCCGGTCACGGCCCGAAACTCAAAGCGGTGGTCTTCGACGCCAGTCATCTGGTGCAGACCGATCAACTCAAACAGTTGCGCGAGTTCTTCCAGCCCTTGATGAAAAACCTCGACCACAGCGCGCACCTGGTCATTCTGGGGCGCGCTCCAGAGACCTTGAGCGACCCGTTTGCCGCCAGCGCCCAGCGTGCCCTGGAAGGGTTCAGCCGTTCGCTGGCCAAGGAACTGCGCAGCGGTGGCACGTTGCAGTTGATCTATGTCGGTGAAGGCGCCGAGGAACAACTGGAAGGTCCGTTGCGGTTTTTCCTTTCGCCTAAAAGCGCGTTTGTGTCCGGGCAAGTGATTCGGTTGAAAGCCTGCGACACGCCCGTTCAGGACTGGACGCGGCCGCTGGCAGGGCGCAAGGCGTTGGTGACCGGCGCGGCGCGCGGCATCGGCGCGTCCATCGCCGAAACCCTGGCCCGCGATGGCGCCGAGGTGATTCTGCTGGACGTGCCACCGGCCAAAACCGATCTCGAGGCGCTCGCCGCACGGCTTGCCGGGCGCAGCATCACCCTGGATATTTGCGCCGAAGACGCTGCCGCGCAGTTGATCGAACACTTGCCCGACGGGGTCGACATCGTGGTGCACAACGCCGGTATCACCCGGGACAAAACCCTGGCCAACATGACGCCGGAATTCTGGGACGCGGTGTTGGCCGTCAACCTCAATGCGCCGCAGGTGCTGACCAAGACCCTGCTCGACAGCGCCACCCTGCACGACAACGGTCGCGTGATTTTGCTGGCCTCCATCAGTGGCATCGCCGGCAATCGCGGGCAAACCAATTACGCTGCCAGCAAAGCCGGGCTGATCGGCCTGGCTCAAGCCTGGGCGCCGTTGCTGGGTCAACGCGGCATCAGCATCAATGCCGTGGCGCCAGGATTTATTGAAACGCAAATGACCGCGCACATTCCATTCGGCTTGCGCGAAGCCGGCCGACGCATGAGTTCACTCGGCCAGGGCGGCTTGCCGCAGGACGTCGCCGAAGCCGTGGCATGGTTGGCGCAACCGGGGACGGGTGCGTTTACCGGGCAAGCACTGCGGGTCTGTGGACAAAGTGTTTTGGGGGCCTAGTGATGATGACCGATTGGCACACGCTCAACCGTGAACCGAGCCTGCCGGCGTTGTACGTGCGAGCGGCGACGCGACGCAAGATTACCGGCACCACGTTGCCTCCCACGGGCTTGCACTGTTGGGTCGAGGTCGACCACAAACGCCTGGCGGCTTATCGCAAGGTCTGCGGGTTTGCCGACAACGGGTTGCTGCCGCCGACCTATCCGCACATCCTCGCGTTTGCCTTGCAGATGCAATTGCTCACCGCCAAGGAATTCCCGTTCCCCCTGTTGGGGTTGATTCACCTGAGCAACCGCATTCGCGTCTTGCGTCCCTTGGGCGGGGTGAGTCGTGTACGCGTCAGCGTGCAGGTGCAGAATCTGCAACCGCATGCCAAGGGTGCGACGTTCGACCTGGTGACCTCGCTGAACGATCAATTGGGGCCGCTCTGGGAAGCGCAGAGCCAGATGCTGTGCCGGGGCGTCACACTTGACGGTGATCCGATCGAAGACGTTTTGGCCCCAAGCCTGGAGATGATCGAAGTGAGCCGCTGGCAAGCGCCCGCCGACATTGGTCGCCAGTACGCCAAGGTGTCCGGCGATTACAACCCGATTCACCTGAGTGCCTTCAGCGCCAGGATGTTTGGTTTTCCCGCGGCGATCGCCCACGGGTTGTGGAACAAGGCACGTACCTTGGCGGCGCTGGCCGATCACCTGCCGACGGCGAATATCGAGATTGCCGTGCAGTTTCGCAAACCGGTGCGCTTGCCCAGTGAAGTGACATTGCTGGCGAGCGTGGCGGGGAGCAGTGGTGATTTTCAGCTGGTCGGTGCCGGGGATCTTGAGCACATGGTCGGGCATTGGCGGCCGGTGGCCTGATGGTTTGGCAACGCAAAAACCGGAGTCGAAAAAAAACCGCTGATGCGTTCACGTCAGCGGTTTTTTATTGACTGGCAACTCGCCAGTTAACATCAGACATCCCATGCAGTGTCAGTGGGTCAATTTGGGTGGGTAGTTGGCCAGGATGCGTACGACGGTTTCATGAATCGCATTGCTGCGATCGGTCGGGTTCGGTGAACCGCTGAGCAGTTGCTCGTCACTGCCGCGCCACACCAGTTTGCCGTCCTTGCCGTCGAGCAGATCGATCTGGATGGTCGCCACTTTGTAGCTGACGTTGCGGGTTTCGTTGTACATCGGCGCGCCCCAGTAACCGTTCCAGGGGTTGCCATAACCACCGCCATAATTGGTGGTCACTTGTTGCTGGCGCTCTTCGACGATCAAGTAAGTCTGCACACTCAAGTCACCCTTGGTGCCGGCAGCGGCCGGACGCAAGCCTCGCTGGTCCAGTTGATCGGCAACGGATTGGCGGATGCGTTGCTCGGTCAGATCACTCTTGATCCGCGGATCATCGGGACGGTACTGCAGAGCGGGTTCTTTCCAGCTCCAACTGCGGTAGGCGGCAAAATCACGGCTGGCGTCAAAGTCATGATTGACCTGGTTGGCGGCGCAGGCACTGAGCAGCGCGGCCATAGCCAGTACAACGAGACGGCGGAACATGATGGTTCTCCGGTTGAAGGCATACATCTGCGAAATGCTTCTTATCTACAGAAGCTAACTAGGAGGATACGCCGACATTGCCTTTTCTACAGCCTTTCGCAGGGCATCGGCTTGCTCGCTCTGGCTGCCGTTATGGCCGGTTTCGGCGCTGGCACTCCACACCGGTTGACCGGTGCCCGCATCGAACATGTCTACCTGCACCACCAAGACTTGTTCCTGATAGGTACGGATGATCGGCACGCTGCCGTACATCCCGTAACCGTTACCGTAGTGGTTGTACCCGCCATAACCGCCGCCGTAATAACCGTAGTCGTCCTGAACCTGACGCAAGCGGGTTTCCAGGTGCAAGTTGGCGCTGACAAACAGGTCGGCTGGACGGTTATCGTGCAACGGTCGCAGGCCGCGCTGATCCAGGGCATTGCTGACCACTTCGGCCACCTGCGCCGAGTCAGCCCAAGTGGTGCCCGGCGGCAGTTGACCATCGAGCCAGGCCCAGCTGCGATAACGCCCGTAGTCACGGGGTGGCGCGGGGTAGGCGCTGCGATCGAAGGTGTTGGCCGCGCCGGGTGGCGCCGGCGGGATAGGGTTGGACGATGCCACATACGGATTGCTGCCCTGACAGGCCGCCAGCCCGAGACAGATCACCAGCAACCCTGAACGACTTTTCATTTCGTGCTCCGATCAGACCGGTCGACAGATCCAGTGCAAATAGCGCCCAAGCCCGGCAAAGCTTGGGTGACGTCGATGGGCCAGTTCCATTTCGAGCAAGTCCACCAGCTCGGCGCGGGCCTGGAATTCCACAGGCATATAGTCGTGAAAAACCCGCACTCCACTCTGGGTTTCGACCTGCCACAGGCCTTCAAGTTGCGCCGCCAGTTCGCGTGGATCAAGGGGCTGTTGCGGGGTCAGGCTCTGCTTCTCGCCGGCCATGTCGTTCTTGCGCATCTTGCGAAAGTGGCCCTTGAGCAGGTTGCGGTAAATCAGCGCATCGCGGTTATAGAAGGCCAGGGACAACCAGCCACCGGGCTTGGTCAATTGATGCAGCACCGGCAGAATCGCGTGAGGCTCCGCCAGCCATTCGAGCACGGCATGGCACAGCACCAGGTCGTAGGGTTCGGTGAGCTGACCGAGCAGATCCTGCCACGGCGCCTGAATGAACGTTGCGCTCTGCCCGGCCTCGGCAAAGCGCTGGCGCGCCCCTTCGAGCATCGGCTCGGCGGGCTCGGCCAGCGTGACGTCATGGCCGCGCTCGGCCAGCCACAACGACATGTGGCCCAGACCGGCGCCGATGTCGAGTACGCGCAATGGTCGGTCCGGCAGGGTTTCGGCCAGGTCGGCCTGAAGCACCGCCAGGCGGATCGCGCCTTTGGCCCCGCCGTAGATTTTTTCGGCGAAGCGGGTCGCCAGTTGATCGAAATGACGATCGCTCATCAGCTGAACCTCTTTTCGCTGTCTGCGAGTTTGCTGCGCACGACTTCATTCATGTCCAGTCCCAACTCGCTGCACAGCAGCAATAGATAGAGCACGATATCGCCGACT
The DNA here is from genome assembly GCF_056405815.1 of Pseudomonas sp. P1_F1_2. Lineage (NCBI taxonomy): Bacteria > Pseudomonadati > Pseudomonadota > Gammaproteobacteria > Pseudomonadales > Pseudomonadaceae > Pseudomonas > Pseudomonas sp. P1_F1_2. Next base: position 22,883 of record NZ_JBFUBK010000073.1, read on the forward strand.
TCCTGCCCGGCATGGGCGAGTTTGTCGGCCGGCAACTGACGTGACTGGTCTTCGGTCAACCACTGGAAAATCTCCACCAGCTCGGACATTTCCACACTGGCGGCCATGGCCAGGTTTTTCGGGCTGTGAAATGGCCGCCAGTCGTTGCGGTCACGGATGGCGTGCAGGCGTTCGGTCAGTTCAACAAGGTTCATCGGGCTCTCCTGAAGGCGTATAGCTTCGGGGGGATGCTGCGTGAAGGCAAGCGGCAAGCGCCGCAAAACCACTATGCTTGCAGGGAACTCGCCACCGCGATCAATGGCCCAAGGCTCAACCACTTTCATCAGGACGTTAACGACATGCAGGTAGAAGGTTTTTTCGACTGGCTTGGCCAGGCGCTCGGTTCGGTCATCCGCTTTATCGTTGACGGCCTCAGTGGCTTGTTCAATCTGTTGAGCCACGCCGGCGCAAACTTTGTCGAGGGCTTGTCCCGCACGCTTGGGATGGATACGTCGATCATCAGCATCGTGGCGCTGATTGTGGGGTTGATGTTGTTGTGGTCGGCGATTCGGGCGTTTATGAATGCGTCGGTCATCATGGGGATTATCTGGTTACTGCTGGGGCTTTGGTTGTTGAGCTGGATCATTCACTAACCCCACCTGTTGCTGATCGTTCCCACGCAGAGCGAGGGAACGATCATCACCAACTGTCGCTACAATGCCGGCTTCGCCAAGGAGCCTGCATGTCCAACCTGATTACCGACTGGCGCGACCGCCCGACCCATCGTCGGGTCTGGGCGCTGGCTGCGCCGATGATCCTGTCGAATATTTCCGTACCGCTGGTGGCATTGGTCGACAGTACGGTCATCGGCCACCTGCCCCACGCTCATCAGCTGGGCGCCGTCGCGGTCGGGGCCAGCTTGTATACCTTCCTGGCCTGGGCCATGGGTTTTCTGCGCATGGGCTCAACCGGCTTCGCGGCGCAGGCCGCCGGACGCGGGGATGGTGCGGCTTTGCGGCAGATTTTGCTGCAAGGCCTGTTGTTGGCCTTGGGCCTGTCGATTGTGCTGGGTGCTGCGGGCGTTCCTTTGAGCAGCGTCGCGCTGCACTTCATGCAGCCGTCGGCAGAACTGGATCAACTGACCCGCGAATTTTTCCACACACGTTTGTTCGGCCTGCCGGCGGCACTGGCCAGTTATGCCTTGGTGGGCTGGTTTCTGGGCACCCAGAATGCCCGGGCACCGCTGGCGATTCTGCTGAGCACCAACCTGGTGAACATCGCACTGAACCTGTGGTTTGTCCTCGGTCTGGAATGGGGGGTGGTCGGTGCGGCGCGGGCCTCGGTGATTGCCGAATGGACCGGTGCGCTGATCGGCCTGCTGCTGACGCGCAAAGCCTTGCGTGCCTACCCCGGTCACATCGTTTGGGCCGCGCTGGCGCTGTGGCAGAGTTGGCGGCCATTGCTGGCGGTCAATCGCGACATTTTCATCCGTAGCCTGGCGCTGCAATCAGTGTTTTTCCTGATCACCGTGCAGGGTGCTCGCCTCGGCGATGCCACCGTTGCCGCAAACGCGCTGCTGCTTAACGGCTTGCTGCTGACGGCGCACGCACTGGACGGTTTGGCGCATGCCGTTGAAGCCCTGTGCGGGCACGCCATCGGGGCGCGTGATCGAGAGGCATTGCGGCGTTCATTGGTGGTCGCTTGCGGTTGGTCATTGCTGGCGAGCCTGGGCTTTGCCGTGCTGTTTGCATTCGCCGGGCATTTGTTTATCCAGATGCAGACCGACATTCAGAGTGTGCGCGACACCGCCTTCATCTACCTGCCCTACCTCGCCGCGCTGCCGTTGATCGCGGTGTGGAGCTACTTGCTCGACGGGCTGTTCATCGGCGCCACTCGCGCCCGGGAAATGCGCAACGGCATGCTGTTGACCGTGATCCTGCTGCTGCCCTTCGCCTGGGCCCTGCAAGGCTTGGGCAACCATGGGTTGTGGATCACCTTTTTGCTGTTCATGTTATTACGCAGCCTGACCCTGGGTACTTTTGCCTGGTACTTGCGCAAGAACGATGGCTGGTTCACCGGATGATAGGGGCCGGGGCTTCAGGGTTGATCGCCCTGCCACAGATTGCGCAGTCTATCGAGACGTTCCTGCTGAGTGATCCCCGGCAGCGGCAGTTCAGGTACAGCGCCGGGGTATTGCAAGCGTAACCATAACCATCCATCGAGCACCGGCCGCTCGCTGAAACCCAGCGCCAACCCCTCCAGCAGTTGGGACCACAGGTCGGTGTAATCGCTCCCGGTGGATTGGCTCCAGCGCCAGGCGTGCTGTTCCAGCAGGCAGGTTTGCAATGAGTCACGCTGACGTGCACTGAGGGCTTCCTCTATGCCCAGCGGCTCGACGGCAAGCCCCGGATTGAACAACTGCTGCCAGCCCTGACAGCCAATTGCCCGGTCAGCCCAGGTTCCACCGAACCAGCGTAACCGGCTGATCGGACCAAGCCAGCGACTCAACTCCCGGGCATCGCACGCATCGAAAAAATAGCTGGCCGTCTGGGGGTTGTAGTAGCTCAGCAAGGCGCGGTGATGCAGGCCAACGGTGACGGTGAGCATGCGTTGCAAATGTTCGAGCAACTGCAACGGTGACGCGTCACTGGCCAGCCACAACCCGTTCCAGAGGTGGGGTTCACGCTGACAACGTTCGGTCAGTGCCGAGTGTCCCTTGAGGTCGATCAACACCGGGCCGTGCTCCCTCAACGGCTGCCATTCGCAGTGGTTGAACAGCCAGAACTGCCGGACCTGGGCAAACTGCTCCCGCAGCGCCTCTGCGGCCCCGGGCTCGCCCGGCACATCGAGCAACAGCCATTGCGGGGTGACGTCGGGAGCCTGGACGGCAATCATGCCGCACCGCTCCGGCCAAGCTGTGTCGCGGCCCGGCACGTGCAAAGGGTTTGCGTGCAATGAATAAAACTGCCCCCGCCGGGCAATAGGCACAGCAACACCAACGGTTCACTGGACCGCAACAAACGCAACAATCCATCGGCCGACACGGCGTCATCGACCACCGCAGTGGGTTGTCGCTCGGCCGGGACCGGGGCGGCGGAAGGACCGGGGAGAAACCCGGTAATCATCGGTTGATCCGGATCGCCCTCGATAAAGCTCACCAGCACTTCCACGCCCTCAGTCAACGACTTGACGGGCGCATAGCTCAATTCAGGTGAAATCGACAACCAGCAGTGGCTGGGGGCCGCGCCTTCGCCCTGATAGAGCCAGTCAAATTGCACGGCAACGGGTCTGGACGCTTCGGGTTGCGGCTCATCGACCTCGACCACCCAGGCCCGTTGCAGGCCATGCATCCTGGGGCCAACGGCCGAACTCTGCGGTATAGGAGACAACTCTGCGGCCACCGCACGGATTTGGTTGCCATACGTCAATGCAGGGGCTTGTCCCGCGTGATGCTCGACATGGGTCAGCCACCAGAGACGACTCCCGTCGGCATACGGGTGGCCGGACAGCCGGACACGCTGGCCGCTGCGCAGCGTCGCCAGGTTCGAATGACCATCGCTGGCCTGTGTTCGGTCGTGAAGCGTGAACTGATGCACACCCGAGTGTCCGGTGTCGGGCGTAAAGGCCATCGTTGCGTCACACCGAACGCGCCCCGCCCCGTCTCTAATGACCAGGCAGTGACCGCGCCTGTGATGCTCGAAGTGGTAATGCAGGCGTTCCTGCGCGCACAGCCGCTGGAAAAATTGCAGGTCTGATTCCTGATACTGCGTACAGAAATCACGCGGGGGGTAATCGCCACTCACCTCAAAACGCCGATCCGTGCCGGCAATGCCATGCTCCTTGAGCACCTGAGCGAGGATCTGTGGTACCGAACGGTTACTGAACATACGCTGGCTGAACCGCTGGGCCAGGCAGGCCAGTTTCGGCCGCAGGCGCACACGACAATGCCTGGGGGTGGCGTCATGTCCACCCTGGACCAGTTCATGCAACTGCCCGTGAATCCCGTTCCCCGCAGGTCCGAAATGCAAAAAAACCGGGCGATACATCAGGCTGGCCAAGTCCAAAGCCGGATCATCGACCAACAGATCGACATTGAACTCAAAGGGCTCGCTGATCGCTTCACTGCCGGTAAAGGCCAAGACCTCAAAGGGATCTGGCAGACCCTCTACATCCAGACGAAATGGCGGCTCGTTGACTGGATCGAACATCGGCGATTCTCTACAGGAGGGGCGGCCGGGGATTCTCGCCGAGAGACATGGCCGAGTAGAGAGGCGAAGTACAACTTAGGAAATGACCTACGCGAAAAGAAGACCACATCACGTGGATAGATGTGGTTGTGAGTCATTTCGCTTAAGAAAAAAGAAGCGTCGCACCAGGTCATCTGAAATTTCCGCAGCATGCGGAACATTTTCAGACAACCCGATGAGAGCAGTGCCTTACCTTACGAAGACAGGTAAGACGAACGGGTCAGGCCCAGGCGCAGCGCGTCGAGGAACTGGGTGCGCTCGGCAGCGGTGATGCGGGCACTGGCGCACTTGTCGCGGTAGTGGGTCATCAACTCTTCCGGCGACAAGTGCACGTAACGCAACATGTCTTCGATGGTGTCATGGGTTTCGATACCGGCGTGGTACACGCTGCCATCGGCGTTCTGGTAAATGTTCACCGAGTCGGTGTCACCGAACAGGTTGTGCATGTCACCCAGGATTTCCTGGTAAGCGCCGACCAGGAAAATCCCCAGCAGGTAGTCTTCACCGTCGTTCAGCGCATGCACCGGCAGGCTGGTTTCGATGCTCTGCTCGTCGACGTATTGCTTGATCTTGCCGTCGGAGTCGCAGGTCAGGTCTTGCAGCACGGCGCGGCGCAGCGGCTCTTCGTCGAGACGGTGCAGCGGCAGGATCGGCAGGACCTGGCCGATGGCCCAAGTGTCCGGCAGGCTCTGGAACACCGAGAAGTTGCAGATGTACTTGTCGGCCAGTTTGTCGTTGAGTTCGTCGAGCACCTGACGGTGCGAACGCTGACGCGCCTTCAACGAGTTGTGCAGGCGACGGCACACGGCGAAGTAGCATTGCTCGGCCAGGGCTTTTTGCGCCAGGGTCAGCTTGCCATCGGCGTACTGGGTGGCCACGTCGCTCATGTAGTGCGTGGCGCGCCAGTAGGTTTCGGTAACCATCTCGATGTCGGTCGGACCCAGCAGATCAACCAGCCACTGCACGGTTTCCGGCAGTTCTTCCTTGTTGTCGATCTTCGGCACGTCATCGTTGTGTTTCTCGACGTCGGTCACTTGCACCACCAGCATGGCGTGGTGCGCGGTCAGGGAACGGCCGCTTTCGGAGAAAATGTTCGGGTGCGGCAGGCTCTGCGCGTCGCAGAATTCCTTGAGCATCCCGACCACGACACCGGCGTAATCGTCCATGTCGTAGTTGATCGAACTGGCGTTACGCGAGTGCGTACCGTCGTAGTCCACACCCAGGCCGCCGCCAACGTCGATGTGATCCACCGGCAGGCCAAGGTTGCGCAGTTCGCCGTAGTAACGAATCGCTTCCTTGAAACCGTGTTGGTAGTCCGCCAGGTTGGCGATCTGCGAGCCCATGTGGAAGTGCAGCAGGCGAATGCCCTGATCCAGGCCCGCCGCGCGGAAACGCTCGACCACCGACAGCAATTGCGCCGCCGACAGACCGAATTTGGATTTCTCGCCACCGGTGTCGGCCCACTTGGACGAGGCCAGGGACGACAGGCGAACGCGCAGGCCGACCTGAGGCTTGACCTTGAGCGATGCCGCTTCTTCGATCACCAGGCCGACTTCGGATTCTTTCTCGATCACGATAAAGACGTTGTGACCCAGTTTCTGGCCCATCAGCGCCAGACGAATGAACTCGCGGTCCTTGTAGCCGTTGCACACGATGGTGCCGCCCTTCGGCGCCAGCGCCAGCACGGCCAGCAACTCTGGCTTGGAGCCGGCTTCCAGACCGATGGAGACGTCCTGGGTGGCGATGATGTTTTCGATGACCGCTTCTTGCTGGTTCACCTTGATCGGGTACAGCGCGGTGTACTTGCTCTGGTATTCCAGACGCTCGATGTTCGCATCGAAGGCGCCAGTCAGCTGACGCACGCGGTCTTGCAGGATATCCGGGAAACGCACCAGCAATGGCAAGGACAAACCGCTTTGGCGCAGTTGGTCGACTTGCTCGAACAGATCAATAGGCGAACTGGTCGGACCGTTCGGACGAACTTCGACGCGACCGGCGTCATTGATCGCGAAATACCCGGCCCCCCAATGGCGAATCCCGTAAACACTGCGGCTGTCCGCAACTGTCCATTGGCTGCCATCGTCTTTGCGTGTGCGTCGTACGGACATTGAAGTCCCCTATAAAGAAGTCATAGAGCGTCGCCTGGGTTCAGGCCGGCGCAGTCTAAAGAATGAAAATGACGATTAGCCTGCATGCAAGGGCGATAGACCGCACATTCAGGTTTGAGTTTAGAAACCAGTCAGAACAGGCTCTGTGAAAACCATGTAGACGACGCCAGGCCTGGTGTCAGGACCGGATCAAGCCGAGGGTGGTTTTCACAGAGGCTGCTAGCCGCCGGACTTCTTCGCTTTGAAACCGAGTTTGATCAGTTCGCCCAAGAGTAGCTCGACATGATCGCCCTGGATTTCGATGATCCCGTCTTTCAACGCCCCGCCGGTCCCGCAACGTTTCTTCAACGTGGTGGCCAGCTCCTTGAGCGCGTCTTCGGCCAACGGCACGCCGGTGATGGTCGTCACCGTCTTGCCGCCACGGCCCTTGCTTTCGCGACGCACGCGAGCGATGCCGTCGCCGGCCGGGATAACGGTCTGTTTGCAGATGCAGGCGTCCACCGGTTTACTGCATTCCGGGCAATGACGACCTGCGTCGGTGGAAAATACCAAGCCACCAAGGGCGGCGAAGGATGCGGCTTTTTTGGCCACCGGCAATCCTCTTGGGAGGACAAAGACTGGTCGCAGCACTTGGGAAGGCTATCGACCGCGAAGCCCCACTCAGGCAGGGGCAGCGCTACTGAAACGGTACAGACTTGTAGGAGCAGAGCTTGCTCGCGATGCACGTCAACGATAACGCGCGGCATCAGACAGCACGTGTCGCTCACTCGTCCTTCGCGAGCAAGCTCTGCTCTTACAAAAGGTCGCGCAGTGTAACGGCAAAAAGCCGACTTGCTAAGAGCCAATCGGCGCCAATTTATGCCTTGTTTGCGACGTCGCTTTGCTGAGCCTTCAAATAGCGCTTCAACGCCGCCAAAGAGTCCGGGCAATAAGGCTTTTGCTCGATTTCCAGCATCACCTGATCGATGGGGATAAAGCGCGCTTCAAGCACCTCTTCCGGCTGCAGGATCAACGGACCGTCCCACACCGCCGAAAACGCCGAACACCAGAGGCGGTTACCGGTGTCCTCAAAGAAGAAGTGATCGTGGGCAGTCAGCTCCACGCCACTGACACCCAGTTCTTCTTCGAGTTCGCGGGCGGCCGACTCGGCGTAGGTTTCGCTGGCGAGCACCATGCCCCCTGCCGCCACATCCCAATACCCCGGATAAATGGCTTTGCTCAAGGTTCGGCGGTGCACGCAAAGTTCACCCGCCGAATTGAACAGCATGATGTAGGTACCGCGCCCGATCAGCCCGCGCTCGCGCAAGTCTGACCGGACCAGGGCGCCGAGCAGGTTGTCCTGCTCGTCGACCCAGGCGATCTGTTCGGCATCCGAGGCCGCGCGATGGGCGGCCTCTTTTGAACTATCGACCATGACTCAGCCCTGATTGAGCAATTGACGCAAATCGATCACGGCGGCGTTGGCCCGGGAGATGTAATTGGCCATGACCAGCGAGTGGTTGGCCAGCACGCCGAAGCCGCTGCCATTGAGGATCATCGGGCTCCAGACCGGCTCTTGCGACGCCTCCAGCTCCCGAATGATCTGGCGCACGCTGACCGTGGCGTTTTTCTTGGCCAGGACATCGGCGAAGTCGACTTCAATGGCACGCAACAAGTGGGACAGGGCCCAGGCTTGACCGCGAGCTTCGTAGAACACGTTGTCGATCTGCATCCACGGGGTCTCGACGATTTCTTCGTCAACCTGTGGCACTTGCCCTGGCGCGAGGACTTCGGTCTTCAGCGAAGTGTTGAGTTTGACCCGACCGACGCTGGCCGACAGGCGTTGCGACAGCGAACCCAGGCGGGTACCGACGTCACCCAGCCAGTTGTTCAGGTTGTCGGCGCGGGCATAGAACAGCGCACTTTTCTGGTTAGGATCGGACAAACGCGCCTGATAGCGGCTCAGGGAGTTGATGCCTTCCTGATACTCGGACTCACTGGAAGGCAGCACCCAGCTCTTGTTGTCAAAGTTGAAGCGCGGCTCGGCCTTGGCCAGATCGGCGTCTTCGGCGGACTGCGACTGGGAGCGGGCGAAGTCTTTACGCAGCGCACGGCTCAGGTCGCGGACCTGGACCAGCACGCCGTATTCCCAGCTCGGCATGTTGTCCATCCACAGGCCCGGCGGAAAACGGTCATTGGAAATATAGCCACCCGGTTTTGTCAGCAACGTACCGGCGACGGTCTTTAGGGTTTCCACCGTGGTGTAGCCGACCACCATCTGCTTGCCTTCTTTCTCGGCGGCAACCTGGGCCGTTTGCTGAACCGGGAACAGTGCAGGCTCCTCGCTCCAATACCAACCCAGCGCAATGGTAACCAGCAGGTAAAGACCGACCAGCGTGGCCAGCGCCCGGCTGAACAGCAGGCCGCCGAAATAACTGCGGGTGGCCGACTTCGGTTCAGCGGCACGTTCAGGCGCGCTGCCCGCGCGGTTCTTCCAGTCCAGCATGGCGATATCCTTTCAATCACTTGAGTTCATCGGTTCGACCACAACCCTACGCCATCGTGCCTCGTTTTGCCGCGTATTAATCGGCGCGCTGCGGTGAGCCAGGATTGCATCGTCGAGGCGCCACTATAAAGGAAGCACATACCTTGTAGCAGCTGGCGAAGCCTGCGTTCGGCTGCGCAGCAGTCGTAAACCTTGAGTGCGAGGTCTTTCTGAAACACCACATCGACTGATTTCACG
>NZ_JBFUBK010000074.1:0-31700 GCF_056405815.1 Pseudomonas sp. P1_F1_2
CAGGATTTACGACTGCTGCGCAGCCGGACGCAGCCTTCGGCAGCTGCTACATAAAGCGTGTCCATCAGCGAAACGCGTAATCCAGCACAATCCCGACAAAAATCGCCAATCCGGCCCAATGGTTGTGCAAGAACGCCTTGAAACAACGCATCCGGTCACGGTCGCGGGTGTACCAGAACTCCCACGCAAAACAGCCCGCCGCCGCCAGCAAGCCTAGATGGAACCAGCCCCCGAGCTCGAACTTCGACCCGGCCAGCAACAAGCAACCCAGCGCCAACCCTTGCAACGTCAGGATGATCACCCGGTCCGCATCGCCAAACAGAATCGCTGTGGACTTCACCCCGATCTTCAGGTCGTCATCGCGGTCGGTCATTGCGTAATACGTGTCGTAACCCACGGTCCACAGCAGGTTGGCGATCCACAACAGCCACGCCACGGCCGGCAGTTCCCCGGTTTCTGCGGTGAACGCCATCGGCATCCCCCAGGAAAACGCGGCGCCCAGCACCACTTGCGGGTAATAGGTGTAGCGCTTCATGAACGGATAGGTGAACGCCAGCGCCAGCCCGCCCAGCGACAACCAGATCGTCGGCGCGTTGGTGCACAGCACCAACAGGAAACTCACGCCCATCAACAGCGCAAAGAACACCAACGCTTCTTTCGAACTGATCTTGCCGCTGGCCAGTGGCCGTTGCGCGGTGCGTTTCACGTGGCCGTCGACCTTGCGGTCCGCCCAGTCGTTGATCACACAACCACCGGCGCGGGTCAGCACCACGCCGAGGACGAAAATCACCACGTTGGCCAAGGAGGGCGAACCTTTACCGGCAATCCACAACGCCCACAAGGTCGGCCACAGCAGCAGGTAAATGCCGATGGGTTTGTCCATGCGCGTCAGTTGAATGAAATCCCAGGCCCGAGGATTCAAGCGGTTCAGGGACTTGAGCAGGCTCTGGTACATCAACAGTTCTCCGGATGGGCGCGGGTGGCGTTCCATAAGGTCGGCAGGAAGATCTCGGCCACCAACACGCTCAAGGCGCCGCGGTCGAATCGCGAACGCCGGCCCCACAGCTCAGGTGCCCGGCATTCCTGCGGCAGCCATGCTTGAGGATAGTGACAAACCTCGATGGCGCGGCGCTGGAACGCATGATCGCAAAACAGCAATTCCCCCAGGGAGCGGCTGCCCAATTCGTCCATGTGCAAACCATCGCCCTGCAGCGCGCTGCGTGCCGCCACGCTGCGGGCAAACACCCATGCCTCGCCGTGACCGCGCAGATACACCTCGCGAACCCAGCCCTCGCTGCCTTCGGCCAGGTCCAGCGCAGCACATTCGTCGGTGCGCAGCAGTTGCCAGCCTTCGAACAGCGGCGTGACGCTGAAGCGGTCATTCGACAAACGGATCAAACGTCGGGTCAGGGAGCCTTCGTCGAACAGCCAGTCGAGAATAGAGGCGTCGGGACGGGGAGTGAGTTGGCCTTGGGTGAGCCACAGCGGGGATTTTGAGTGCGGCACAGTGAGTCATTATTGGCAGCAAATGAGGCGGCGAGCTTACCATGTCAGCCGGCGATTTTGATTGACCGCGGCCGCCGTCGCGCCGAACAGGCTTGCATCTGACGGGCCCGATCAGTACAAAACGCCCTGAGCCGGACGGCAGCGCTGCAACCATCGACCGTTCGCGCCGGCAATACGCCTGAATCCTGAGGATGAACCAAATGAAAAAATGGCAATGTGTGGTCTGTGGCCTTATCTATAACGAAGCCGACGGCTGGCCGGACGACGGCATTGCGCCGGGCACGCTGTGGCAAGACGTGCCGGAAGACTGGCTGTGCCCGGACTGCGGCGTGGGCAAGATGGATTTCGAAATGATCGAAATCGCTGCTTAAAACAATTAGAGGAGTAAGGAATGAACGCACCTGTCGTGATCGTCGGTACCGGGCTGGCCGGGTACAACCTGGCCCGGGAGTTTCGCAAGCTCGACAGCGAAACCCCGTTGCTCCTGATTACCGCCGATGACGGGCGTTCCTACTCCAAGCCGATGCTTTCCACCGGTTTCGGCAAAAACAAAGACGCCGACGGCCTGAGCATGGCCGAACCCGGTACCATGGCCGAGACGCTGAAGGCCGAAGTGCGTACGCACACGCGCATCAGTGGCATCGACCCGGGCCACAAGCGCTTGTGGATCGGTGAGGAAGCGGTGATCTACCGTGACCTGATTCTGGCCTGGGGTGCCGAAACTGTGCGGGTGCCAATTGACGGCGACGCAGCGGATTGCGTGTTCCCGATCAACGATCTGGAAGATTACGCCCGCTTTCGTGCGGCGGCGGCCGGCAAGCGTCGGGTGTTGCTGCTCGGCGCCGGCCTGATCGGTTGCGAGTTCGCCAATGACCTGAGCCTTGGCGGCTACCAGGTGCAACTGGTCGCACCGTGCGAGCAAGTGATGCCGACCCTGCTGCACCCGGCCGCCGCGGCTGCCGTCCAGGCCGGTCTGGAAAGCCTTGGCGCACGCTTCCACCTCGGGCCGGTGCTCAATCGCTTGCAGCGAGTGGCTGACGGTCTGGAAGCGCATCTGTCCGATGGTCAGGTGATTCCTTGTGACGTCGTGGTCTCGGCCATCGGTCTGCGCCCGCGTATTGATCTGGCGGCTGCGGCCGGCGTGCAAGTCAATCGAGGCGTGGTGGTCGACCGTCACCTGAAAACCTCCCATGACAATATCTACGCACTGGGCGACTGCGCCGAAGTTGATGGGCTGAACTTGCTGTACGTCATGCCGTTGATGAGCTGCGCCCGAGCGCTGGCCCAGACCCTGGCCGGAACCCCTGCGGCGGTGAGTTATGGCCCGATGCCAATCACCGTGAAAACCCCGGTGTGCCCATTGGTGGTCTCGCCGCCACCACGCGGTACCGAGGGCGTCTGGACGGTCGAAGGGCAGGGCGCCGACATCAAGGTCTTATGCCGCGATGCGGGCGGAAAACTGCTCGGTTATGCCCTGACAGGCGCCGCGGTGATGGAAAAACTGGCCCTCAACAAAGAGCTTCCGGCACTGCTGGCGTAAATGCCGGTCGTTCTGTCGGAATCACCCCTGTTTTGCCCCTACAAACCGCGCGCCGAGACTGGCGCGGCTCCTCCGTGCGTGCCATCCTCACTCCCGTCTGCCGCAGAGTAGAGCACCTGCGGCGCTTTGGGCGCTGCTCCGCAGAGAGCAGCACGGACATAACAACAAAAAACCGTCAAAGGGGCTTCACTAATATGCGTAAACCAGAACTCGCCGCAGCAATTGCTGAAAAAGCAGATCTCACCAAAGAGCAGGCCAACCGCGTTCTCAACGCCGTTCTCGAAGAAATCACCGGCGCTCTGCATCGCAAGGACAGCGTCACGCTGGTGGGCTTCGGTACCTTCCTGCAACGCCACCGCGGTGCCCGCACCGGCAAAAACCCGCAAACCGGTGAGCCCGTCAAAATCAAGGCCAGCAACACTGTTGCCTTCAAGCCAGGCAAATCGTTGAAAGACAGCGTTAATCCATAATTGCGGCGAACTCCCTGAATAACGGGGAGAACCGTACTGAAAAATGGGCATGCCGATTAATTCGGATGCCCATTTTTTATGGGCGCAGACAAGAGAGTTGTATGCAGTTTGTGGACTGATAAATACATTATGGAACTATAGTTTTGACATTCGGATTAATGCCTTGCCCATCCATTGAAAGCGTCGGGGATATATAGGGCGCCATCATGGCGATGGCACTTTCTTAACTGTCCATTGTCCTGCTTCGATTTGTTCAATATCGATCTCTGTGTTTCAGACGAATCCTACATTAATTGTCTTCTATTGTTGGCATGCTGCACGACCGCCAATGCAAGGCGTTGCTTCGGATTCCGAAGATGTTTAACGCGAGGCTCTGGCTCAGTGCTTTCGGGGGCTTCTGATGAAGGCAGTAATATTAAAAGGCCGTCAGGGTAACCCCTGTCTCATATAGGGAAATCTCCTACACGTAACAAAGAACACTTCATCTTGTTGTTTAATCAGGTGCTTGCTAGTGGCCATCATTGTGATTACGATGCGCCCACTTGAAAGAGCACGAACTCAATTGGATGAGACTTCTCGCAGCTCTTTGATACTGTCCATGCCCCCTGAAATCTTCATTGGGCGTACGACCGTAATCCTAATTAAAGGCCATGGATGTCCTACTCAAGCAAACTTTCCGCGCATTATCTCGAACTCGCAAAAGTCTCTGTTTCCAAAGAGAATTTCGCGGGCGAGGACGTTCGCTTTTCGGGCGAATTTGAAGCACTGGAAAGTGAGCTGGCGAAAGCCTCGTCCATGCACGAAAGCGGTCAGATCGACTGGCTGAAAATCCGTGAAAACAGTGAAAACCTGCTGCGAACCCAGTCCAAGGACTTGCGGGTTGGCGCCTGGCTGACCTGGGCGTTGTACCAGCGCGAATCCTTCCAGGGCTTGTTGGCCGGCCTCGGCTTGCTGCACTACCTGTGCGAAAGCCAGTGGGCCGAAGTCCACCCGAACAAGGCCCGCACCCGCTCCGCTGCCATCAGTTGGCTGGTGCCGCGTCTGGAGCAGGTGCTCACCGAAAACGTCGCGATCAAAGAGCAGTTGCCGATGTTCCGGCGGCTGGTCGAACACCTTGAAGGCCTCGACGCCGCTTGCACCGAGCACCTGGGCGACGATGCGCCGCTGTTGCTGCCGATCTCCCGTCGCCTGAAAAGCATGGTGCAGCGCGCTGCCGACAATCAGCCGGAACCCGGTGTGGTCGGCGCCGCAGTCGCTCAGGTCAAACAAGCCGCCACGCAGTTGTTCACCCCCGGCGCACCGATCGACAACGAAAAAGAAGCCCACAAGGCCTTGCGCGCTCAGCAAGAGAGCGCGCGGCCGTTGTGTGCCTGGTGGCTCAAGCAGAAAGCCACCGACTTGCGCGCCTTGCGCCTCAATCGCACGTTGCTTTGGTTGCCGATCGATTCCGTCCCCGAGCGCAATGCCGAGCAAATCACCGTGCTGCGCGGCTTGCCGGCGGACAAGCTCAAGGTCTATCAGGACCGCTACGATCAGGGCAAATACGCTGACCTGTTGGTGGAACTGGAGGCGAGCCTGGCGAAGGCGCCGTTCTGGTTCGATGGCCAGCGGATGGTCTGGGAATGCCTTCAGGCCCTGAACGCCGAGATGGCCATGCGCGAAGTGGAAATCCACTTCGCGCTTTTGATTCAGCGCCTGCCTGGCATCGTCGAGTTGCGTTACCACGATGGCGCCCCGTTTGCCGATCCGTCCACCCGGGCGTGGATCGCCGCCAATGTCATGCCGCACCTGCAAAGCGCCAGTGCGCCGCGCAAAGTCGAAACCGACGTCGAAACCCAGCCGGCCTGGGAACTGGCCCTGGAAGAAGTCCTGCCGATTCTGCGCAAGGACGGCCTCAAGGCCGCCGTGCAGATCCTCAAGCAAGGCCTGCAAAGCGCTCAGGGCGGGCGCGTTCGATTCTTCTGGCAGTTCGCCCTCGCGCGGTTGTGCTTCATGGCCAAGAAATACGAACTGGCCAAGACCCAACTCGAAACACTGGACCAAACATTACAGGACTCAGGCCTGAACGCCTGGGAGCCCGATCTTGCGCTGGAAGTGCTGCATTTACTGCATAGCTGCTGCGAGTTGTTGCCGCAGAACCATGCCGTACGTGAACGCAAGGAAGAGATTTATCGCAGGCTGTGCCACCTCGATCTCGAAGTGGTACTCGAATAGGCCCCAGGGCCACAACCGCAAGGAGAAAAGCCATGGCCAAAGAAGGCTCGGTAGCCCCCAAGGAACGCATCAACGTCACTTTCAAACCTGCCACCGGTGGTGCACAGGAAGAGATCGAACTGCCGTTGAAACTAATGGCAATCGGTGACTACACCCACCGCAAGGACGAACGCAAAGTCGAAGATCGCAAGCCGATCAGCATCGACAAGATGACCTTCGACGAAGTACTGGCCAAGCAAGAGCTGAGCCTGGCACTGAGCGTACCGAACCGTCTTCAGGAAGAAAGCGACACTGAAGAACTGGCCGTGAAACTGCGCGTCAACTCGATGAAGGACTTCAACCCGGCCAGCCTGGTCGAGCAAGTGCCCGAGCTGAAAAAACTGATGGAACTGCGCGACGCGCTGGTGGCCCTCAAAGGCCCGCTGGGTAACGCACCTGCGTTCCGCAAAGCCATCGAAGGCGTGCTCGCCGACGACGAATCCCGCGGTCGCGTACTCGGTGAGCTGGGCCTGAACGCCGCCGCCCAGGACGCCTGAGTCTCCATCAGCCAAGGAAGCCAAGATAATGAGCACTAGCGCAGCACAGCAAAAGAGCAACGAGAACGGCGAATACAGCATTCTCGACAGCATCATCGCCGAAACCCGCCTGACTCCGGACGACGAAGCCTACGACATCGCCAAACGCGGTGTGTCGGCCTTCATCGAAGAGCTGCTCAAGCCGCAGAACAACGGCGAGCCGGTCAAGAAAGCCATGGTTGACCGCATGATCGCCGAGATCGATGCCAAGCTCAGCCGCCAGATGGACGAGATCCTGCACCACCCGGACTTCCAGTCCCTGGAATCGTCGTGGCGTGGCCTGCAGTTGCTGGTCGACCGCACCAACTTCCGCGAAAACATCAAGATCGAAATCCTCAACGTCTCCAAGGACGACCTGCTGGACGACTTCGAAGATTCTCCGGAAGTGATGCAGTCGGGCCTGTACAAGCACATCTACACCGCTGAATACGGCCAGTTCGGTGGTCAGCCTGTAGGCGCGATCATCGCCAACTACTTCATGTCCCCAAGCTCGCCGGACGTGAAACTGATGCAGTACGTGTCCAGCGTTGCCTGCATGTCCCACGCGCCGTTCATTGCCGCGGCCGGCCCGAAATTCTTCGGCCTGGAAAGCTTCACCGGCCTGCCGGACCTGAAAGATCTGAAAGATCACTTCGAAGGCCCGCAATTCGCCAAATGGCAGAGCTTCCGTCAGTCGGAAGACTCCCGTTACGTCGGCCTGACCGTGCCGCGTTTCCTGCTGCGTAACCCGTACGACCCGGAAGACAACCCGGTCAAATCGTTCGTCTACAAAGAAACCGTCGCCAACAGCCACGAACACTACCTGTGGGGCAACACCGCCTACGCGTTCGGCACCAAGTTGACCGACAGCTTCGCCAAATTCCGCTGGTGCCCGAACATCATCGGCCCGCAAAGCGGTGGCGCGGTGGAAGACCTGCCGTTGCACCACTTCGAAAGCATGGGCGAAATCGAAACCAAGATTCCTACCGAGGTTCTGGTTTCCGACCGTCGTGAATACGAACTGGCCGAGGAAGGCTTCATCTCCCTGACCATGCGCAAAGGCTCCGACAACGCGGCGTTCTTCTCCGCAAGCTCGGTGCAGAAGCCGAAGTTCTTCGGCATCAGCGCAGAAGGCAAGGCGGCAGAGCTGAACTACAAGCTCGGCACCCAACTGCCGTACATGATGATCGTCAACCGCCTGGCTCACTACTTGAAAGTGCTGCAGCGCGAGCAACTCGGTTCGTGGAAAGAACGTACCGACCTCGAACTGGAACTCAACAAGTGGATTCGCCAATACGTGGCCGACCAGGAAAACCCGAGCGCCGAGGTCCGTGGCCGTCGTCCGCTGCGCGCTGCCCAGATCATCGTCAGCGATGTCGAAGGCGAGCCTGGCTGGTACCGCGTCAGCCTGAACGTGCGCCCGCACTTCAAGTACATGGGTGCCGATTTCACCCTGTCGCTGGTTGGCAAGCTGGACAAAGAGTAAGCGGAGCTAACTCATGACTGGATACGGCAGCCTTTTCGAACGCCTGGGTGGCGACGCGGACAAACGCGTCGGCTGGAGCCGCGAGGTTTCCGCCATGGCGTCCGTGGCTGCCCATCTGGCCAAGATGCTCAGCACCCGTGCGGGCAGCGTGCAAACGCTGTCCGATTACGGGCTACCCGATCTCAATGACATGCGTCTGAGCCTGCACGACTCCCTGAGTCAGGCCCGTCTGGCCATCGAAAATTTCATCGAAGCCTACGAGCCACGCCTGAGCAATGTGCGTGTCATTTCCCTGCCGCGTGACCACGATCAGCTTCGCCTGTCCTTCAGCATCGAAGGGCTGCTGGAAGTTGATGGTTTCAAGCGTCAGGTCAGTTTCGCCGCGCGCCTGGATGGCAGCGGTCAAGTGAAGGTCAACTAAGGAGATTCGTATGTCCGGCAAACCCGCAGCACGTGTATCCGACCCCACCGCTTGCCCGCTCCCCGGCCACGGCACCAACCCGATCGCCGCCGGTTCCGGCGACGTGTTCTTCGACGGCCTCGCGGCCGCCCGCCAAGGCGATGCCTCGGCGTGTGGTGGTGCGATGTCGGGCGGGTTGGCGACGACGGTTTTGATTAACGGCAAACCGGCTGCGACGGTGGATTCCGTCGGGACTCATGGCAACAAGGTTACGGCCGGGTCCGGGACAGTGATTATCGGGAATTCGCATTCGGCGGTGCCGTTTGTTCCTCCGTTGCCGGTGGAAATTCAGTGGCCGTTTACCGAACACTTCGTTGTGACTGATCCCGAGACAGGCGCGCCGATAGCGGATCGCGGATACACAATCCGCACGGACTCAGGAAAAGAAATAACAGGCGTCACGGATAGTGAAGGAAAAACTTCGGTAATTGGCTCCTCAATTGCTGAAGGGGTTACGTTGCTTTTAGAACCTCAAAACTCTATTGCCATTTGCTGAGGTTTATTCCATGCCCGCGCCGATCAAAGCTCCTCTGACTCCAGCTCAGAATAAAGAAGGTCAAAGCGTTCAAGCTAAGGTTTTTCAGCTTTCTTCAATTCCTAAAGTTATGGATAAATTGGGTTGGACGGTGGCCGCTCGTGTCATGCGGAAGTGGTTCGCTGGTGAGCCCTATGAGTTGCCAAAATCTGTTAAGCAAGGTGACATAGCAGCGAGTACCTTGAGTGCGGATAAGCTTATAACTGATATATCGTTTGAGTGGTTGTTTACTGGGTCGAAGCGTGTAAAGCCAAAAGTTGATGAGTATATTGCTGAGCTATCATCAACATCAGAATTTAACGGAAGTGCCGGTAGAGTAAAAGGTTCGCTCGACGAGCTTTCTAAAGGGCTGATCGTATTGATGACGCGACTCCAGCGACTTGGCTTGCTGGATGCAAAGTCAAAGAAGCTAAAAAGCGCATACCTGGATTACAGTGATAAAACAGCTATTGAGTTGGAGGATATATCCCAATTTAATTTGATTAGGTTCGGGGCTAAAGATTGGGAAAAGGCTACGGATGCGTTGGATGATGTATACGGCGCTTTAGGGACTTTCGTCGTAAAAGTCGCGGCAACTAAATTTCGCACTATTCAAAACGATCATGGCTTTCCGGCAATAGAAATAGAGCAGGTTGGCCTTTACGTTCGGGATACTTACGACTTTCTCAATGCCGGGGACGATCAATTATTGGGCTATTGGGCGCCTGAAGGGGTAACCCGGCCCGGTCCGATTGACTATTTTGCCGAGCCTGCGTTGATTGAAAAAGCCGGAGTCGAATATCACAAAGTGACGAATGGGCACTTTAATAAATATCGGCAAGTGAACGGGAAGGGTGGAGATATGATGATTTATACGACGGTCAAGTTGTATGACGTGTCTTTTATAATTCATCTTGGTCCTATCGATTTTGAAGAGTACCTATCTCGCTCTGGGTCTAAGTGATTATGAAAAAAATGTCGTATTTGTTGGTGCTGATATTGCTTGTAGTAGGCGCGCCTGTTTCCGTTTGGCTATACATTAAGCATGGGGCTGCCGTTACGGCGGAAGTTTATTCCACGACTTGGAATGAAGCTAAAACTTGTTATATTAATTCGTATATACCGAAGTATTCTAATTTTGGCGTCGCTGGGAAATTTGTAAAGCTTTTCACTAGTGAAGCGTTTTTTCGAGTGTATAGCGTTGAAGGTGAGTTGCTGAAGTCGTCTGAGTGGCTGCTTTGGCAGAATGAATTCACGACAGATGAGCGCTCGCAATGGGTTAATGGTCATGCGATTTATCCAACTTCAACCGGGTACGAAGGGTGGAGTATTACAGCGTGCGCGCCGTTAGATGACGGAAAAGAATAAGCAAACTGTCGGATTGGAGGGGAAGTGTATTGAGCATATTTATCAGCAACACCCCACACAAGGTTCTGGAGATCTGATGTCCAGGCTCACTAGGGAGGGGGAGTTGTGCCAGTGCACGGATAAAAAGCGCCTGTCCATTACTTTGCTTATCGCTTTCCTGAGCTCCATTGGGCTGCTGGCGATTTTGGTTTTGTTTGCTGTGCTGTTGCGTATGGAACGGTCCGTCGCCCCGACTTTGATTGCTCATCCCAATGCGCTTTGGGTGGGTGGCGAAGATGGTGGGGTATTTATCGAAGTCTCCAAGGCCGAAGCACCAAATTACTACGTACAGGTTCGTCACGAGAATGGCGATATGTGGTCGCAAGGCTGGGTTCGATACAGCACGAAAGACGGTTTTCCTCTGAGCGCTGCCGGTATTACAGGGTTTGACGGCGAACAACTTTATCTACACACCAGCACGGCGATGACGCCTGAAAAAGCGAGAGACCGGTAATCATGGACGAGCAAAAAGAACAGCAAAAAGAGGTCGGGCCTCATCTCCATTTCTGCGCCCTGCAATCCGTCAAACGTGAACGTGATGGTTATCAGCGCAGCTGGACCCTCGAGGATGGAGCCTTTTGCCCATGATCGACGTATCGGACGAGATGCGCATGTATCTGATGTTCATCGCCGACAGCAATCTGTTCGGCGGCATCGCGATCTTGAGTTTTCTGCTGATTGTCACGGCGATCAGCAAGCGACTGCGTCAGTCATGGCTGCATCGCTCGCTGACGTTCATGGTCCTGATTTCATTGGTGGCCATCGAAATCGTGGGCAGCTGTTACTCCTCGGTGCGTCCCGCATGAACATGCTGGCCCGCATCGTCTGCTGCCTGTTGATCCACGGTGTTTTCTGTGTGGGTTACACGTTTCTGAATAACTTCGCGGCCGACTGGTACATCTCGACCTACGGCGGCTTGACCTCCCGTGGCGTGAACATTCGTCTTACCAGCAAATTCCTCTACGAGTTTTTCCTTGTCTTCAACGCGGTGCTGGCGCTGATTCCTGTGCTACGTGTGAAGTTGATCCTGTGGGCGATCTGGGTAGGACTAATTCTCCTGTGGATGCTGCCGCATCATCCGCTACGGGCGCTGCTCTATGGCATCGGCCAAGGAATATTCACCTTGACGGCGATCCTTCTCAGCACCGGGCTGGATGGCTGGTACAAGCGCAAAGTAGTTGGCGCAAAAGCCTCGAAGCTCGCGTCGGGGGCCGACCATGCTTAGCCGAGCGCAACTGAGTTTCTTCATGGTTGCCTTGTGGTGGCCATTGCTGGCGGTGCTGGCGATTTTTTCCTATGGCCTGTGGATTGGCGAGTACTCCACGTTCGACTCATCCGAGACCCATTGGGTGTACCTGTTGTGGTGGGGCATCCCCGGTCTGTTGATGTTTTCGCTGTGGACTTCTCGATCCGCCAAGAACCGTAGCGAGCAACAAGCGCTGCGGATGGTCTGGTTGGCGCCGTTGAAGTTCATTCCGTTCTACGCCGTGCCATGGATGCTTTATGGCTTGTTCAGTCTGGTCGCCGGGCAGCTCAGTGACTCTTACATGGCCTACGGCTGGATCCTGATCGTGCCGTACCTCCTGATCGCCGGCTACGTCTGTGCGGGTCTGACGGTAGCGCTCTACAGGACGTTTTATTCATGAGATTCAATACCAGGCAGGTACCCCGTGTCCTTTAACCACTACTACCAAAGCGAACTCACCGCACTGCGCCAGTTAGGCCGCCGTTTCGCCGAGCGTAGTCCCGCGTTGGCACCTTTCCTCGGCCAGGCTGGGCGGGATCCGGACGTGGAGCGGTTGCTGGAAGGTTTTGCGTTCCTGACCGGTCGCCTGCGTCAGAAGCTCGACGACGAATTGCCAGAGCTCAGCCATTCGCTGATGCAGCTGCTGTGGCCCAACTACATGCGCCCGCTGCCGGCGTTCAGCATTTTGCAGTTCGACCCGCTCAAGCGCTCCGGGCCTGCGTTGAAAGTCGAGCGCGATACGCCGATTGAAAGCGTGCCCATCGAAGACGTGCGCTGCCGTTTCCGCACGTGCTACCCGACCGAAGTCCAGGCGCTGGATCTGGCCGCGCTGACCTATTCGGTGAAAGGCGACGGTTCGCTGTTGAGCCTGCGTTTGGAGATGAGCGCTGACGGTCACCTCGGTGAATTAGAGCTAAGTCGCCTGCGTTTGCACTTCGCTGGCGAGCGTTACATCAGCCAGATGCTGTACCTCAGCCTGTTGCGCAACCTCGAAGGCATCGAACTGATCCCGCTGGATGGCGCAGGCAAACCCATCAACGGTGTCAGCGGTAAACCGATGGCGTTCAAGCTGCCCGGCGACCGTGTGCAGCCGGTGGGCTTTGCCGAAGAAGAGGCATTGATTCCGTATCCGCTGAACACCTTCCGTGGCTATCGCTACCTGCAAGAGTATTTCGCTTTTCAGGACAAGTTCCTGTTCGTCGACGTCAACGGTCTGGACCTGCTCAAGGCGCTGCCGGAAGACACGCTGAAGCAGATGCGCGGCCTGGAGTTGCGCTTCGATATTCGCAAGAGCGGCATCATGCGCATGCGTCCGACCCTGGACAACGTGAAGCTGTATTGCACGCCCATCGTCAATCTGTTCAAGCACGATGCGTTGCCGATCCGCCTCGACGGTAAGCAGGACGAATACCTGTTGCTACCCGCCGAATACGACCTGGAAAACTGCGGTGTGTTTTCCGTGGAAACCGTCACTGGCTGGAAGCCCGGCGGCCTCGGTTATCAGGAATACGTGCCGTTCGAATCCTTCGAGCACGACCCGAGTTTCGACGTGCCCACCAGCCGTCCGCATTACAGCATTCGTCAGCGTTCGTCCTTGCTGCACGACGGTCTCGACACTTACCTGAGCTTCGGCATCCGCCACACCGAAGCCCATGAAACCCTGTCGATCGAGCTGACGTGCACCAACCAGAACCTGCCGCGCAAGCTCAAGCTCGGCGACATTTGCGTGGCCTGCGAAGAGACGCCGGAGTTCCTGAGTTTCCGCAACATCACCCCGGCCACTTCCAGTTTCGCGCCGCCGCTGAACCGTGACTTCCTGTGGAAGCTGATCAGCAACATGTCGCTTAACTATCTGTCGCTGGCCGACGTCAATGCGTTGAAGGTGATTCTCGAAACCTACGACCTGCCGCGCTACTACGACCAACACGCGGAGAAGGTCAGCAAACGCCTGCTCGGCGGGCTCAAGTCGATCAAGCATCACCACGTCGACCGTTTGCATCGCGGCTTGCCGGTGCGCGGGTTGCGCACCGAGCTGACCATCGACCCGGAAGGCTATATCGGCGAAGGCGACCTGTTCGTGTTCGCTTCTGTTCTTAACGAGTTTTTCGCGCTTTACGCCAGTCTCAATTCGTTCCACGAGCTGCGGGTAAAAAGCACACAGGGAGAGGTGTACCAATGGACACCACGTATGGGCCTGCAGCCCCTGCTTTAAGCGGGCTGACCCGGGTAATACGCGAGTACTCGCTGTTTCAGGCCGTGCTGCTGGTGATCGACCGGCTGCGCGCGGCGCACCCGTACCTGAGCGAAGACGATCTGTACGACCAGCTGGAATTCCAGGCCAATCCGAGCCTGGGTTTCCCTGGCAGTGACGTCGATCGCGTGGAGTTTTTCGAAGAGCACGGGCAGATGCGCGCGCGCCTGCGGTTCAACCTGATCGGCCTGGTCGGTTCCGGTTCGCCGCTGCCGGCGTTCTATGGCGAACAGGCCTTGGGCGACAGCGAAGACGGCAACCCGACGCGCAACTTCCTCGACCTGTTTCACCATCGCCTGCAACGGCTGATGCTGCCGATCTGGCGCAAGTATCGTTACCGCGCGAGCTTCCAGAGCGGCGCGCTCGACCCGTTTTCCTCGCAGCTGTTTGCCTTGATCGGCCTGGGTGGCGAAGAGATCCGCAAGGCCCAGGAACTGAACTGGAAACGCCTGCTGCCGTACCTCGGCTTGCTCAGCTTGCGGGCACACTCGGCGGCGCTGATCGAAGCGGTGTTGCGTTACTACTTCAAGCACGAAGACCTGGTCATCGAGCAGTGCATCGAGCGTCGCGTGGAAATTCTCGACGAGCAGCGCAATCGTTTGGGCCGAGCCAACAGCCTGCTGGGCGAAGACCTGGTGCTGGGCGAGCACGTGCGCGACCGCAGCGGCAAATTCCGTATCCACATCACCCAACTCGACTGGCAGCGATTCCATGAATTCCTGCCGATCGGTTTCGGCTACCAGCCGTTGTGCGCGCTGGTGCGGTTCACCCTGCGTGACCCGCTCGACTACGACATTCGCCTGGTGTTGCGCCAGGAAGAAATCCCCGAACTGCGCATCGGTGAGCAGAACGCCTGTCGCCTGGGATGGACCAGTTGGCTGGGCCGCGAAAAAGCGGACGGCGTGGTGACCCTGGGCAGCAAAATTCATTAAGGACAGATGACCAATGATCAACGTAGACCTGCAACAACTTATCCAGGCGCTGGACGCCGAAACCCGTCGTGATCTGGAAAGTTCGGCCGAGCGTTGCGTCGCTCGTGGCGGCAGCAAAATCCTCGTCGAAGACTTGCTGCTGGGCCTGCTGGAGCGCCCGCAAGGCTTGCTCGCACGCGCGCTGCAAGATGCCGAAGTGGACGCCGGTGAGCTGAACGCCGCGTTGCAGTCGCGGGTCGAGCACAGCGCCTCGCGCAATCCGGTGTTCGCCCCGGAACTGGTGCAGTGGCTGCAAGATGCGTTGCTGGTGGCCAACCTCGAACTGGGCCAGACCCAGGTCGAACAAGCTGCCCTGATTCTCGCGCTGCTGCGCAACCCGATGCGCTACGCCGGCAGCCGCTACCAGCCGTTGCTGGCCAAGCTGAACATTGAGCGTCTGAAAGAATTCGCCCTGTCGCAGAAAGAACAACCGGCCACCGGAAAACCCGCCGTGCCGGGTGAGTCGTTGCTGGAGCGCTTCACCCACAACCTGACTCAACAGGCCCGCGACGGCAAACTCGACCCGGTGCTGTGCCGCGATGGCGCGATCCGCCAGATGGTCGACATCCTCGCCCGCCGGCGCAAGAACAACCCGATTGTGGTCGGTGAGGCTGGTGTGGGTAAAACCGCCATCGTCGAAGGCCTGGCCTCGCGCATCGCCGCCGGTGAAGTACCGCAAGTGCTCAAAGGCGTTGAGTTGCTGTCGCTGGACATGGGCCTGTTGCAGGCGGGCGCCAGCGTCAAAGGTGAATTCGAGCGTCG
Source organism: Pseudomonas sp. P1_F1_2 (assembly GCF_056405815.1). NCBI lineage: Bacteria > Pseudomonadati > Pseudomonadota > Gammaproteobacteria > Pseudomonadales > Pseudomonadaceae > Pseudomonas > Pseudomonas sp. P1_F1_2. The sequence continues at coordinate 15,382 of NZ_JBFUBK010000074.1, forward strand.
CCTCAAAGGCGTGATCGACGAAGTCAAAGCCTCGCCGAAACCGATCATCCTGTTCATCGACGAAGCCCACACGCTGATCGGCGCGGGCGGTAATGCCGGCGGTTCCGACGCGGCCAACCTGCTGAAACCGGCGCTGGCTCGTGGCGAACTGCGCACCATCGCCGCCACCACGTGGGCCGAGTACAAAAAATACTTCGAGAAAGACCCGGCGCTGGCCCGTCGTTTCCAACCGGTGCAACTGCACGAACCGACCGTCAGCGAAGCGGTGACCATCCTGCGTGGCCTGGCTCAGGTGTACGAGAAGAGCCACGGCATCTACCTGCGCGATGACGCGGTGGTCTCCGCTGCCGAACTGTCCGCCCGTTACCTGGCGGGTCGTCAACTGCCGGACAAAGCCGTCGACGTACTCGACACCGCCTGCGCCCGCGTTCGCATCAGCCTCGCCGCCGCCCCGGAAAGCCTTGAACGCCTGCGTGGCGAACTGGCCGAAGGCGGCCGTCAGCGTCAGGCCCTGCGCCGTGATGCCGAAGCCGGTTTGCTGATCGATCACGAAGCGCTGGACGCGTTGGAAGATCGCCTCGACGAAGCCGAGAGCGAAATGATCGCGCTGGAAACCCTGTGGACTGAACAGAAAGAATTGGCCGAGCGCCTGCTGGATCTGCGTCAGCAACTGGCCAAGGCCCGTGAAGCCGCCGCCGTCGAGCCGACCGTGACGGTTGAAGAAGACGCCGAAGGCACCGTGATCGAAACCCTGCCGGTGGACGAGGCGCAAAGCGTCGCGTCTCTGGAATCCGCACTCAACGACACGCACAAAGCCCTGACCGAACTGCAAGTCAAAGAACGACTGGTGAGCTTCGAAGTCTGCCCGCGTCTGGTCGCCGAAGTGATCAGTGCCTGGACCGGTGTGCCCTTGGCGCAACTGGCCCGTGAGCACAACGCCAAGGTCGCCAGTTTCGCCACCGACCTGCGCACGCGCATCCGGGGTCAGGAGCAAGCCGTTCACGCACTGGACCGCTCGATGCGCGCCACGGCAGCGGGCCTGAACAAACCGGACGCGCCGGTCGGCGTGTTCCTGCTGGTCGGCCCGAGCGGTGTCGGCAAGACCGAAACCGCATTGGCCCTCGCCGATTTGCTGTACGGCGGTGATCGTTTCATCACCACCATCAACATGTCCGAGTTCCAGGAGAAGCACACCGTCTCGCGCCTGATCGGTGCGCCACCGGGCTACGTCGGTTACGGCGAGGGCGGCATGCTCACCGAAGCCGTGCGTCAGAAGCCGTACTCCGTCGTCTTGCTCGATGAAGTCGAAAAGGCTGACCCGGACGTGCTCAATCTGTTCTATCAAATCTTCGACAAAGGCGTGGCCAACGACGGCGAAGGGCGCGAGATCGATTTCCGCAACACGCTGATCCTGATGACCTCGAACCTGGGCAGCGACCGCATCAGCGAGCTCTGCGAAAACGGCGCGCGGCCGACCGCCGAAGTGCTTGAAGAAACCATTCGCCCGGTCCTCAGCAAACACTTCAAGCCGGCGCTGCTGGCGCGCATGCGTGTGGTGCCTTACTACCCGGTGGGCGGCCCGGTGCTGCGCGAGTTGATCGAAATCAAACTCGGCCGTCTGGGCGAACGCCTGAACCGTCGTCAGCTGGATTTCACGTACTGCCAGAACCTCGTCGATCACCTGGCCGAGCGCTGCACGCAAAGCGACAGTGGCGCACGCCTGATCGACCATTTGCTCGACCTGCACGTGCTGCCGCTGGTGGCCGACCGCTTGCTCGATGCGATGGCCACCGGTGAAAGCCTCAAGCGTGTGCATGCCACGCTCGACGGTGACGCCAGCGTGATCTGCGAGTTCGCCTGAGGTGGGTGTGATGTTCACTCAAGTGCCGCAACCGCTGGTCTATGCCGAAGCCTTGCTGGCGCAGTTCGCCAGCCTGTCGCGGGCGGCGGACGGTGCTGCGCTGCTGGGTGACTTCGTGCGTGGGGTGGCCGAGCTCAGCGGTTGCGAACTGACGCAGCTGTACTTGCTGGACGCGACCCACACCTGCCTGGGGATGAACGCCGAGTGCCTGAACGGCATTCTGCAACCCCGGGAAGCGGCGAGCCTGCCGGCGGATTACAACGGTGAACAACTGCTGCAATTTGCCTTGTGCCAGAACCGCGTGGTGAGCCTCGGCGAGTTGAGTGGCAGCCTGCACGAAACCAGTTTCCTGCCGCCGCAGGCCACGCCTTGGCAGTCGCTGTTGTGCGTGCCACTGGTCAATCAACAGAAAGCGGTTGAAGGCTTGCTGCTGTGCGCCAGTCGCCAGCACATCGACCTGCAAGGGTTCGCCGATTCGCTCGGGCAGTTGGGCTCTTTCGTGCTCGGTCAGTTGCATTTGCTGCAACGCTTGCGTCGTCCAGCGGGTGACTCAAAACCAGCGCCAGTCAGTGTGCCGAGCGCCAGCGGTTACGGCTTGATCGGCAAGAGTTCGGCCATGCGCCAGACCTATTCGCTGATCAGCAAAGTCCTGCACAGCCCTTACACCGTGCTGTTGCGCGGCGAGACCGGCACCGGCAAGGAAGTGGTCGCGCGGGCGATTCACGATTGCGGCCCGCGCCGTTCCCAGGCGTTCATCGTGCAGAACTGCGCGGCGTTCCCCGAGAACCTGTTGGAAAGCGAGCTGTTCGGCTACCGCAAAGGCGCCTTCACCGGCGCTGACCGCGACCGCGCCGGGCTGTTCGACGCAGCCAACGGCGGCACTTTGTTGCTCGATGAAATCGGCGACATGCCGTTGTCGCTGCAAGCCAAGTTGCTGCGCGTGTTGCAGGAAGGCGAGATCCGCCCGCTCGGTTCCAACGACACCCACAAGATCGACGTGCGCATCATTGCCGCGACGCACCGGGATTTGTCGGTGCTGGTGAGCGAAGGCAAATTCCGCGAGGACTTGTACTACCGCCTYGCGCAATTCCCGATCGAGTTGCCGGCCCTGCGCCAGCGTGAAGGCGACATCCTCGACCTGGCCCGGCACTTTGCTGAAAAGGCCTGCTCGTTCTTGCAGCGCGACGCGGTGCGCTGGTCCGATGCCGCGCTGGATCACCTGTCCGGTTATGCCTTCCCCGGCAACGTGCGCGAACTCAAAGGCCTTGTCGAACGTGCGGTGTTGCTGTGCGAGGGCGGCGAGTTGCTGGCCGAGCATTTCTCCCTGCGCATGGAAGCCATGCCGGAGGACAACAGCCTGAACCTGCGCGAACGCCTGGAGCAGGTCGAACGCAGTTTGTTGCTCGATTGCCTGCGCAAAAACGACGGCAACCAGACCCTCGCCGCCCGCGAACTCGGCCTGCCACGCCGCACGCTGCTTTACCGCCTCGGGCGCCTGAATATCAATTTGGGTGACTTCGATGGGTAGGCAAAAGACCTTCGATTCCACCTCATTTGCTTTTAACAGCGCCGCCCAAACGGGTCGGCGCTTTGTGCTTTGTCTACCCCTGGAGACCCTCTGATGCCTGTTCGTCACTGGCAAGCCGTCCTGCTGACCCTCGTCGTTCTATGCGGCCTCGGCGGCTGTAGCGGCAATTACAAATACAACGACAACACCTATCGCCCATTGGGTGATCCGCAGGCGGTCAATCGCGGCAAGTGACCGCAAGGAGTATCACCATGGAACTGGTTTTCGAAATGCTGAACACCAAGCAGTTCGTGCCCACCGATTTATGCCAGAAGACCTTCAAACAGGCCGGTGGCGTGATTGGACGTGGCGAGGATTGCGACTGGATCATCCCGGACCGCAAGCGGCACCTGTCCAATCACCACGTGAACATCAGCTACCGCGAAGGTACGTTTTTCCTCACCGACACCAGCAGCAACGGTGTCCAGGACGGCGAAAGCGGTGCACGCCTGCGCAAAGGCGAAGCGGTGCGCATCGAACACGGCAGTACCTACGTGTTGGGTGACTTCGAGATTCGTGCGCGGCTGGTGCGTGACCCGGCGACGTTCGACGGCGAAGTCGGGCGTCCGCGTGCGGCAGGCAGCATTATTCCGGACGATGCCTTCCTTGATCTGGACCCGCTGAACGCCCTCGAACAGCAGGAGCGTGTGTACTCCGAAATCGAGGAACTGATTTCCCCAAGCACCACGATCGAGGACACCCGTCAGCGCGCCGACTACGCGCGCATCGACATGGAAAGCCTGATGGTCCCGGAGCTGATCAATGCCCCGGCCGAACCCGCGCCGGCCCCTGCGCCGAAACCGGTCGAACGTCAGAGCGAAGGCTTCTGGGAGCATTTCGGTGCTGCGCTGGGCGTGGACCTCAAAGGCCTCGACCACGACGCCCGCGAAGCCTTGGCGCTGAACGCGGCACGTCTGCTCAAGCAAAGCGTCGGCGGTTTGCAGCAGAGCCTGCGCACCCGCAGCGAACTGAAAAACGAACTGCGTCTGGCCCAGACCACCGTGCAAGGCTCTCAAAAGAACCCGCTGAAATTCGCCGTCGATGCCGGGGAAGCACTGGGCATTTTGTTGCAGCCGAACAAGCCGGGCCAATTGCCGGCCGAGCAAGCCATCTCCCGCGCGTTCCGCGATTTGCAGGCCCATCAAGTGGCCTTGCTGACCGCCAGCCGCGCCGCCGTTCGCGGCACGCTGGAGCACTTCTCGCCGCAGCAATTGACCCTGCGTTTCGAGCGCGACAACAAGCCGCTGCTGGCCACGTCCGGCAGTCGCTGGAGAGCCTACGGCCGTTATCACCAGGCCCTGCGTCAGGACGATGACTGGAGCGAACGCCTGCTGGCCCGCGACTTTGCCCAGGCCTACGAAGAACAGATCCGTCTGATTTCCACCCTACACACCGACCACCAAGGATGATGCGCATGTCTCGCTGCTCGACCGCTTTTTTCAAGACGCTGACAACGGTCGTGGCCCTGGTGCTACTGGCCGGTTGCTCGTCGCTGTCGCCGTATTCGAAAGTGACCAAGCTCAACCTGAAACTGACCGCCAGCGATCAGTTGAACCCGGACCTCAACGGTCGTCCGTCGCCGATTGTTGTGCGTCTGTTCGAGCTCAAGCACCCGGTGACCTTCGAAAACGCCGACTTCTTCAGCTTGTATGAACGCGCCAAGGAATCCCTGGCCCCAGACCTGGTGGCCAGCGAAGAACTCGAGCTGCGTCCGGGCGAAACCGTCGAGCTGAAACTCAGCGTGGAGGAGGGCAGCCGCTACGTCGGCGTACTCGCCGCGTACCGCGACCTGCCGGAAACCAAATGGCGCTACACCGTGCAGATCACCCCGGTGGAAGTCACCGACGCTGACCTGACGCTGGACTCGGCCGGTATCCGCAACAGCCACGAAGCGCTCGCCAAGGTAGATGACTGATCATGAATACCCATAAAGTCATTTGGCAGGAAGGCATGCTGCTGCGTCCGCAGCACTTCCAGCACAACGATCGCTACTACGACCACCAGATGAAAACCCGCACCCAATTGCTGGGCGGTTACACCTGGGGCTTCCTCAACCTGGACATCGATTTGCAGTTCCTCAACATGGGCAAACTGGTGATCAGCCAGGCCTCGGGGATTCTGCCGGATGGCAGCCTGTTTGAACTCGGCGGCAACACCGAACCGCTGGCGCTGGACGTGCCGCCCAACACCGGCAACACGCCGATCTACCTGGCGCTGCCGCTGGTCACCGGTAACCACATCGAGTCGCGCCGCCCGGAGCAATCCGACGTGCTGGCGCGCTACACCGCGTACGAAGCCGAAGTCGCCGATTCCAACGCCGGCGACGATTCCGCCAGCCAGGTGCGCTGCGGTCGCCCGGATTTCAAACTGTTGCTCGGCGAGCAGCAGAGCGATCAGGCCTACGTGAAGCTGAAAATCTGCGACGTGCTCGACACCACGCCCGACGGCGTGATCAGCCTCGATCCGGATTTCGTGCCGACCTACATTCAGGCACATTCGTCCGGCTACCTGCTGTCGTGCCTGAAGGAAGTGATCAGCATGCTCGGTCACCGCGGCGACACCATCGCTGACCGGATTCGCTCCAACGGCAAGGTCGGCGGCGCGGAAGTCGGCGACTTCATGATGCTGCAACTGATCAACCGCACCGAACTGCTGCTGCGTCACTACCTGGGACTTGAGCAGGTGCATCCGGAAGAGTTGTACCGCACGCTGCTGACCATGCTCGGCGATTTGGCGACGTTTTCCAGCGAGAGCAAACGCCCGCGCCTGGACAGCCGTTACCAGCACAGCGATCAGGGCGCGAGCTTTCGCAAACTGATGGAAGCGATCCGTCAGGTGCTGTCGATGGTGCTGGAACAGCACGCCATCGAACTGATCCTGCAAGAGCGTCAGTACGGGATCATCGTTTCGCCGTTGCACGACCACAAGTTGCTGGGCTCGGCCTCGTTCGTGCTGGCGGCCAGTGCCAACTGCGACTCCGAAGAACTGCGCCACCGCTTGCCGGCGCACCTCAAGGTCGGCCCGGTGGAGCGCATCCGCCAACTGGTCAACCTGGCCCTGCCGGGTATCAAGGTCAAACCGTTGCCGGTGGCCCCGCGGCAGATCGCGTTCCACTCCAACAAAACCTATTTCATCCTCGAACTCAGTTCCGAAGACCTGGCACAACTGGAGCGCTCCGGCGGCTTCGCGTTCCATGTGTCTGGCGAATTTGCCGAGCTTGAGCTGAAATTCTGGGCCATCAGGAACTGACAGACATGATCAAGGACATGGAACACCATCAGGACGATAAAACCGTCTTGCTCGACCGCCAGGGCCACGGCCCGGCGCAAAGTCCGCTGACCGACTTCGCCGCGCCACCGCGCTTCGAACAACTGGAAGAACGCATGATCTACGCCGCGCGCCTGCGCCCGGCCGAAGCGTTCAACATCAGCCTCAATTCGCTGGTGGCCGCCGCTTCCGAGCTGTTGTCGGAAGTGGTGCGGCTCAAGCACAGCGACACCCGCGAAGACCTGTACGCGCTCAACGAGCGGCTGACCGCCGGGCTCAAGCTGTTTGAAGTGCGCGCACTGCACAACGGCGCCGAAAGCAGTCAGGTAATGGCTGCGCGTTACGTGCTGTGCACCGTGGTCGACGAAGCCGTCGTGACCACGCCGTGGGGCAACGAAAGCGAGTGGTCGCAGATGAGCCTGCTCAGCAGCTTCCACAACGAAACCTTCGGCGGCGAGAAGTTCTTCCAGCTGCTGGATCGCCTGTCGAAAAACCCGGTCAAGCACCTGCCGATGCTGGAACTGATGTACCTGTGCCTGTCCCTCGGTTTCGAAGGCAAGTACCGCGTGCAAGCACGCGGCATGCTCGAACTCGAAGGCATCCGCGACGCCTTGTACCGGCAGATCCGTCAACTGCGTGGCGACGTGCCGCGTGAGCTGTCGCCGCACTGGGAAGGCCTGAACGACCAGCGCCGCAGCCTGGTGCGCATCGTGCCGGCGTGGATGGTGGTGCTGTTCACCTTCGTCTGCCTGGTGGTGATGTATTCCGGTTTCGCCTGGGTACTCGGCGAGCAGCGCGACACCGTTCTGCAACCTTTCCAGCCGCTAGATCCGGCCGCGGTCCAGCCGCAGTCGCAGCCGTAAACAGGGACGTGTCATGAAAAAGTTTTTCAAGAAAGTCGGCGCATTCTTGCGCAAGACCTGGGTCTGGACCTTGCTGGTGGTGCTGTTTGTCGCGCTGCTGGTGTGGTTCGTCGGACCGCTGCTGGCGGTGGATGACTACAAGTTCTGGGAAGGTTCGACCTCGCGCTTGCTGACCATCAGCGTGCTGTTCCTGATCTGGGGCCTGACCATGGTCTTCGTCAGCTGGCGCGCCGGTGTGCGTAAAAAAGCCGTCGAAGACACCGAAGACGGCCAGGATCGCATCCGCCGCGAAGAGCTGATCGACGAAGAAGAGAAGGAGTTGAAGGTGCGTTTCAAGGACGCCCTGAAAACCCTCAAGACGTCGAGCCTGTATCGCGGCCGCAGCGAACGCTGGCGCAGTGATTTGCCGTGGTACTTGCTGATCGGCCCACAGGGCAGCGGCAAGACCAGCCTGCTGGACTTCTCGGGCCTTGAGTTTCCGATCAACAAGATCGACCGCAAACTCACCCGCGACACCCAAGGCACCCGTCATTGCGACTGGTACTTTGCCGACCACGGTGTGCTGATCGACACCGCTGGCCGCTACCTGACCCAGGCGGACGGCGAAGTCGACGGCAGCGCCTGGAGTACCTTGCTCGACCTGCTGCGCAAGCGTCGCCGCAACCGTCCGTTGAACGGTGTGCTGGTGACCATTCCGGTGGAAACCCTGCTGTGCCCGGACGAGAAAGACCTCGAGACCCTGGCCCGCCAGGTGCGTGCGCGCTTGCAGGACGTGCATCAAAAACTCCACGTCGACGTGCCGGTTTACCTGGTACTGAGCAAGGCCGACAAGCTGCTCGGTTTCGACGAGTTCTTCGATCAACTGACCCGCGAAGAAAGCGATCAGGTGCTCGGCACGAGCTTCCGCAAAGAGCAGAGCGGCACCGATGTGACCGTGCTGCGCACCGAGTTCGAAGAGCTGCTGCGTCGCCTCAACAGCCAAGTGATCATGCGCATGCACCAGGAGCGTGACACCCAGCGCCGTGGCCGCATCCTCGATTTCCCGCATCAACTGGGGCAAATCGGCGAGCGCCTGTGCCTGTTCGTCGACATGGCGTTCACCGGCAACCGCTACCAGCGTGTCAGCCAGTTGCGTGGTTTCTACCTGACCAGCGCACCGCACTTGACTCAAGAAATGGACCAGACCACCGCCGGCATCGGCGCGAGCCTGGGCATGAACGCCGGTATGCTGCCGACCTTGCGCAGCGGCCGCTCGCGCTTCATTCACCATTTGCTCAGCCGGGTGATTTTCCCCGAGGCCGACCTGGCCGGGCTGGACAAGCGCGAACGCAGCCGCATCCATTGGGGCCAACGAGCGCTGTATGTGGGCGCGCTGGCGGCCTTGGCGTTGTTCGGCATGCTGTGGGCGGGTGGTTTCTCGGCCAACTACGAGCGCCTGGAAAACCTGCGCAACCTCGCCACTAATTGGACACAACAACGCGCGGCCCTGACCGCGCGCGATGATTCCATGGCGGTGCTCAAGCCGCTCGACACGGCCTACGCGGCGACTCAGGTCTTCCCGAAAAAAGGTGACGTGGGTTACCACGAGCGCGGCGGTCTGTACCAAGGCGAAGACGTCAACCCAGTGGTCAAGAGCGCCTACGAGCGTGAGCTCGAAGCGCAACTGCTGCCGAAAGTCGCGACCCTGCTGGAAGGRCAGATCCGCGCCAACATGCGCGACCGCGAGCGTCTGCTCAACAGCCTGCGCGCGTACCTGATGCTGAACATGAAAGACCGTCGCGACGGTCCGTGGCTCAAGGATTGGGTCGCTACCGAATGGTCCCAGCGTTATGCCGGCAACACCGCCGTGCAGAACGGTCTTAACACGCACTTCGAACGTTTGCTGCAGCAGCCGTTTATCTACCCGTTGAACGATCAACTGGTGGCTCAGGCACGTCAGGTCCTGCGCAGCGAATCGCTGGCCAACGTGGTTTACCGGATGCTGCGCGAGCAGGCCCGCAACCTGCCGGAGTACCGTCTCAGCCAACACCTCGGCCCGCAAGGTTCGCTGTTTGTCGGCACCGATTACGTGATCCCGGGCTTCTACACCCARCAGGGTTATCAGCAGTATTTCTCGGTCCAGGGTTCTGCGCTGGTCACCGACATCCTGCGTGACAACTGGGTGCTGGGCGAAGGTTCGGGCATCAGCGGCATGGACTTGCGTCGCCTGATGGTCGAACTGGAGCAACTGTACTTCCGCGACTACGCCAATTTCTGGAGTGAAGCGGTGGGCCAGGTGGCACTGCCCGCAATCAGCGACTTCAGTGAAGGCGCCGAGCAACTGGCGGGCCTGACCTCGGCCAACTCGCCGGTGCTGCAACTGCTGGTGGAAGTGCGCGAGAACACCCGTTTTCCAGTGATCGCCGAGAGCGCCGATGACGCTGCTGCGGCGGCCGAAAAACTCGCGGAGAAGGGCGGCAAGCTCGGCAAACTGGCCTCGGCTGCGGCGGACAAAGCCGCGGACATGGCGAAGAACCTGCCGGACACCGCGAAGAAATCCCTGCAACGTCGCTTCGAACCGCTGCACCGTCTGCTGGATGACAACAACGGCCCGGCCGCTGATTTGACCCCTGCATTGGCGGCGCTCAACGACCTGCAACTGCAACTGGCAAGCCTGGCCCGTGCCAGCGCGCCGGAGCAAGCCGCATTCGAAATGGCCAAGACCCGCATGAGCGGCCAGCGCGATGCGTTGAGTGCGTTGCGCAATGCCTCCAACCGCTTGCCGCGTCCGGTCAGCGTGTGGTTCAACGTGCTGGCCGAAGACACCTGGCGCCTGGTGCTCAACGATTCCTACCAGTACCTGAACCAGCGCTATCAGAGCGAGCTGTACAGCTTCTATGGCAAGGCGATCAACAAGCGATATCCGTTCAGCGCCCACAGCACCAGCGACGTGGCGATCAGCGACTTCCGCGAGTTCTTCAAGGCCCAGGGCATCAACGATCGCTTCTTCGAGACGTACATGCGCCCGTTCGTGAGCGGTGATCCGGGCAACTTCCGTCTGCGCGTCATCGACGGTCACAGCCTGCCGATCTCCAAGGTCTACCTCGACCAGATGGCCGCGGCACAAGTGATCCGCCAGAGCTTCTTCTCGATCAACCCGGCCGAGCCGCAAGTGCAGTTCAAACTGGAGCCGTACACCCTCGACCCGGCCGTCAGCCGCTCCGAGTTCAAGTTTGGCGACAAGACCATCGAATACCGCCACGGCCCGATCGTGCCGGTGTCGTTCAAATGGCCGACCGACGCTGAAGACGGTCGCACCAGCCTGGTCCTCGACAAAATGGCTGGCCGCCCGATCGGTATCGAAAAGAACACCGGCCCATGGTCGCTGTTCCGTCTGTTCGACCTGATGCAGACCGAGTACCTGAGTGGTCGCGACGTGCTGGTATTGAAAGCCGACGTGGGTGGCCTGCGCGCCAACTACTTGCTGACCAGCCAACGCACGCCGAACCCGTTCGACATGGGCGTGCTGCGTACTTTCCGTATGCCGGTGCAGCTCTGATGCTGGTGGCCATCCCCTGGCGCAGCGCTGCGCGTACCGACGCCGGCAAGGTTCGGGCGCGCAACGAAGATGCTTTCCTCGACTGTCCACAGCAGGGGCTGTGGGTGGTCGCGGACGGCATGGGCGGTCATCAGGGTGGCGACATCGCCAGCCAGTTGATCGTCGCCAGCCTGGCGGAATTGCCGGTGCAGGATGATTTCGACGAACGCCTCAAAGGCATCCGCCAGTGCCTGCACTGGTTGAACCGCCGCTTGGGTCAGGAGTTGACCGTCACCGCCGGGCGCCACGACAGCATCATGGGCAGCACCGTGGTGGCGCTGCTGGTGGGCGGCAATCGCGCGGCCTGCATCTGGGCCGGCGACAGCCGTTGCTACCTGTGGCGCGGCCAGCGTTTGTATCAACTGTCCAAGGACCACTCGCTGCAACAGCAACTCATCGACGAGCAAAACATGAGCATCGAAGACGCCAAGGCTCACCCTGCCGCCCATGCCCTGACCCGTGCGGTCGGGGCGGCCGAGCAGTTGACCCTGGACGTGCTCGAACTCGAGGTTTATCCCGGCGATGCGTTTCTGTTGTGCAGCGATGGTTTGTACAACGGGCTGAGCAGCGATGCCTTGGGCAACGCCCTGAGCCTGACCGCGCCGCACGTTGCGCTGGAGCGTCTGTTCGATGGCGCTCTGCGTGGCTCGGCGCGGGACAACCTGACTGCCGTGGTGATCCGCCAATGACCCAACTCATGCCGCCGCTCGACGACCTGCTGGTGAGCGACGAAGAAGTCAGCAACCTGACTTATTTCGCGTTCGCCAAGCCGAATAAAGCTGAGCCCGCGCTGGCGCCGACCAAGCCCAGCCTCGGCGAAATGCCGGACGTACTCGCAGGTCGTTACCGCATCGAGCGCCTGCTCGGTGCCGGCGGTATGGGCGCGGTTTACCGCGCACGGGATTTACTGAGCGAACAGTTCGGCGATCCCGACCCTTACATCGCGCTGAAAATCCTCAGCGAAGAATTTGCCGAATCGCCGGACGCCAGCGCCTTGCTCTACAGCGAGTTCGCCCTGACCCGGCGCCTGCGCCACGACAACGTGCTGCGTTTACACAGCTTTGACGTGGACACCGACTGCCAGCGCGCCTTCATCACCATGGAACTCATGCGTGGGCTGACCCTGGACAAATTACTCTGCGAGCGGCCCCTGGGCCTGCCGTGGAAAGAACTGCGCGACATCGCGCTGCCGCTGCTCGACGCGCTGGCCTACGCCCACTCGCGCGGCGTGCTGCACGGCGACATGAAACCGAGCAACGTGATGCTCAGCGAAGAAGGCGTGCGCTTGTTTGACTTCGGCCTCGGCCAAGCCGTGGAAGGCATCCTGCCCGGCCTGCCACACCTGAGTCGTGAGCGCTTCAACGCCTGGACCCCCGGCTACGCCGCCCCGGAACTGCTCGAAGGCCAGCCGCTGAGCTCGAGCGCCGATGTGTACGGCGTCGCCTGCGTGCTCTACGAGCTGGCCGGCGGCAAACACCCGTTCCGCCGCTTGCCCTCGACCGAGGCCCGCGACGGCGAGCTCGAACGCGAGCTGCACCCGCCGCGCAACCTGCCCAAACACTGCTGGCCAGCCCTGCGAACGGCGCTGGCTTTCGATGCGGCCAAGCGCACCATCACCGCAGCCCAATTGCGTGACGCCCTGGGCGCCACTTCGTCTTTGCTGCAACGCCTGCGATTTGGGGCGTAACGGATGACCACCGAACAGGGAGCAAGCAATGTTCAACCCGTCTAACGAAACGCATTTCAGCCTGACCGTTGAAGACTACGTCGGCGCCGTGCATTCGGGCGACCTGCAAGTGCTGTCGTTCACCGGCACCGAAGGCATCAGCCAGCCGTATCGCTTCGACCTCGAACTGGTCAGCGAAAACCCTGATCTGGACCTGGAACAGCTGCTGCACAAGCAGGCTTTTTTGGCGTTCGACCCGCAGGGCTCCGGCATCCACGGCCAGATCTACCGCGTCGCCCAAGGTGATGCCGGCAAACGCCTGACCCGCTACAAAATCTCCCTGGTGCCGCACCTGCAATACCTGCATCACCGCACCAACCAGCGCATCTACCAGCAGATGTCCGCGCCGAAAATCATCGCGCTGATCCTCGAAGAGCACGGCATCAAAGGCAACGCCTACCGCTTCCAGCTCAGCCAACCGTGCCCGGACCGCGACTACTGCGTGCAGTACGACGAAACCGACCTGCACTTCGTCCAGCGCTTGTGCGAAGAGGAAGGCATTCACTACCACTTCCAGCACAGTGCCAAAGGTCATCTGCTGGTATTCGGCGACGACCAGACCGTGTTCCCGAAACTCGGGCAGCCAACGGCTTATGTGCAAGGCAGCGGCATGGTCGCTGACGAACCGGTGATCAAAGGCTTCAAACTGCGCCTGGAAACCCGTACCAGCCGCACCACCCGCCGCGACTACGACTTCGAAAAACCACGCCTGCAACTCGAAGCGGCGTACAAACCCGACGGCGAAAGCACCGAACCGGATCTGGAAGACTACGACTACCCTGGCCGCTTCCTCGACCGCGCGCGCGGCAAATTCCTCAGCCAACGCGCCCTCGAACGCCACCGCGCCGACTACCAGCAAGCCGAAGGCCACGGCGACCAGACCCGGCTCATCAGCGGCCACTTCCTGGAAATGTCCGACCACCCGCGCACCGAGTGGAACGACCTCTGGCTGCTCACGGAAATCGTCCACGAAGGCAAACAACCGCAAGTCCTCGAAGAGTCGGTCACCAGCGACACCACCGACAACAAAGACGACTTTCACCAGGGCTACCGCAACCGCTTCCTCGCCACCCCGTGGAACGTCTTCTACCGCCCCGCGCTGGAACACCCAAAACCCCGCGTACTCGGCAGCCAGACCGCCATGGTCACCGGCCCCAAAGGCGAAGAAATTCACTGCGACCAATACGGCCGCATCAAAGTGCAATTCCACTGGGACCGCGAAGGCCTGGCCGACGACAAAACCAGCTGCTGGATGCGCGTTTCATCGAGCTGGGCCGGCGACCGCTACGGCGCCATCGTCATCCCGCGCATCGGCATGGAAGTCCTGGTGACGTTCCTTGAAGGCGATCCCGACCAACCGTTGGTGACGGGGTGCCTGTACCACAAGGAAAACCAGGTTCCCTACGAGTTGCCGGCCAATAAAACCCGCACCGTGTTCAAAACCCTCAGCTCTCCGGGGGGCGGTGGGTTTAATGAATTGCGGATTGAAGACAAGAAAGGTGCCGAGCAGATCTTCATCCATGCCCAGCGGGATTGGGATGAAAACATTGAGCATGATCAGAAGATTCGCGTCGGCAACGAACGCCACGACACCGTGGTGAAGAACACCTACACCGAGCTGAAGGCGGAAGAGCATCGCACCACGATTGCGGATCGCAAGGTTGAAACGCGGCTGGATGATCACCTGACGATTGGGCAGAACCAGCATGTGAAGTTGGGGACTGCGCAGCTGACCAGCGTGGGGAAAGAGATTCATGTGAAGGCTGGGGCGAAGATTGTTATTGAGGCTGGCAGCGAACTCACCATTTTGGGGGGAGGGAGCTTTATCAAGCTGGATGCCGGTGGGGTGACGGTTGTTGGGCCGGTGGTGAAGATTAATGCGGGTGGTTCGGCCGGGAGCGGGACCGGGATCGGGATTAAACCGCCGGTGCTGCCGGGGGCGGCGGATAAGGATAAGGCGGGGAGTTTGATGGATCAGGCGTTGGGGAATGCGGTGCCTGAGAAGGTTAAGCCGAAGGCTTTTTTTGTGTTTTCTGAGTGATGAGATTCGTGATGACAACAAACAAACACGTAAGGCTGGTGAAGTGGTCTTCCATCGCACTGCTGACCTTAGGTATGCACACCGGTGCCTTTGCCTCGTCGTCCGTTGATGCTCAATGTCCGAGCGACGACTTTGCAGAGTTCGTTAAAGTTTTCGCCTCCCAGCCTGAGATACAGAAGGTCTTTATCGCCTCTCCCGTTCAAGAGATTCGAGTAGTTTTCGATGGTGATAAGCCGAAGGTAGTCAAACGTAAACTCAAAGCGCTGGACGCTGCTGCATTGAGCGTACTTGTGCCAGAAAATGCCGCTGAGTCGAATCTGACCATAAATATCGATTTACCGAACAAAGTGATTGTCCGTGACCAGGTGGGCGGATTTCTGAAAGTTTTCGTCTTCAAACATGACGACTGCTGGGTTCTGAACCGTGTCGAAGATTGGTCGCTTGAAAATGTATTAGATGGTGTGGCTCGAACGGAAAAACTATTGCCCGGTGAGAGAGAGCTGAAAAAAGGTGTGTGGTTTGACCGATTGGCTAATCATGCTTCGCCCGAATCCGGTGTTTATTTGTACGCCGCAGCGCTGGATAGCTATTTAGCCGGAGCGCAACAAGGTTCGGCGCAGGCTGCATTGTCTGCTGCAGGAATTAGTCTTTCTGGACAAGCTCC
Organism: Pseudomonas sp. P1_F1_2; assembly: GCF_056405815.1. NCBI lineage: Bacteria > Pseudomonadati > Pseudomonadota > Gammaproteobacteria > Pseudomonadales > Pseudomonadaceae > Pseudomonas > Pseudomonas sp. P1_F1_2. Next base: position 30,948 of record NZ_JBFUBK010000074.1, read on the forward strand.
ACGCTTGGATAACGCCAAAATTCTGGATCTTTTGGTTGCTGCTTCAAAAAGCATTCCCAATGCAGGCGTAACACTTGCAAATTTTTACTGCGATGAGGGTGAATACGATGACAAGCACGTCTGTATCAACCCACAACAGTCAATGGATGCGTTGGAAAATGCCGCGAGCCGTGGCTCAGTAGATGCACTGAGCCAACTGGGTGAGGTGTATGAAGCCGGCACCGTTGTCCCTGCTGATCTGCCCCGAGCAATGGCGTGTTACCAGCAGGTTCAGAAAACGGATCCTGAGTCCGGTACGCGAGGTGTTGACCACTTGGCGGCCCAAGGCGTCGTCGCTGATAACTCAATTCAATGTGTTAAAGCAGGGAGCTTCCGATGAGTACCGGACTACTCGAACAGCGGGCTAACTACCCGCATACCCAATATGAATACGGTCCAGCGAAAGGTTACGCCGATGCCGACGGCGACGGTCGAAAGGAAATCGACTGTTCAGGTCTGTTGTACCGGATGCTGAAGGATGCTGGATATTCAATTCCATACCTGACAACGGGACAGCTGAATGTTGACGTAACCCATTTTGACGTCGTTTCGCTCGCGAATGTTCAGCCTGGTGATATTGCCCTGTGGATCAATTTTCATGGGCATACGGGGGTAGTCGAGGACATCAACTCAGTACGTAACGCGGGGAWTTTTTTCGGCTCGCAATCTTCTTCTGGGCCGAAATCCGCTAAGTACGGGAACCATAGCGGTTAC